>JAZRAN010000087.1:0-8813 GCA_045634605.1 Candidatus Stercoripulliclostridium sp.
GGAACGAGTTTTGAACTTGTAACGGAAAGCGGAGTTATGGCTCTCAAGACTTCGCTTTTAGGGCGCCATAACGCCCTTAACGTAGCGCTTGCCGTTGCTCTTGCTATGGAACTTGGGGTTGATGAAGAGAGCATAAAAAGGGTGGTCTGCTCACTAAAACCTACGCCCCATAGATTAGAGTTAATTTATGCAAACAACCTTACCATTTTGGATGATGGCTACAACGCTAACGAGCGTGGGGTATTGGAAGGGCTTGGCGTGGTAGAGAGTTATGGTGGGCGCAAGGTAGTGTACGCTCAAGGGGTAGTGGAGTGCGGACTAAAAAGGAGAAAGATAAACGTTGGGATTGGTAAGAAGGTCGGAGCCGTAGCGGACGTGGTAATTCTTTCTGGGGAAAACGCAAGATATATTCGCAAGGGGCTAAAAATCAGTGGGTATAAGGGTAAAATTTACCATTTTAAAAACGTTATGCACGCAAAGAGCGAGTTCAAGAATATATTAAAGAGCGGAGACCTTCTGTATCTCCAAAACGATATTCCATAAAGGAGCGATATGAAGAAAATTATAGCAATATTCGGTTGTCAGTCCAGCGAGCACGACGTATCCGTCATTACTGCGGTAGAAGCGCTTAACGCCTGTCCGTACGGCGAATATAAGATATACCCAATCTACGTAAAAGACGGCGTTTGGTATAGTAGTGAGAGTATGTTTGACATAAATGTTTTTATCGATTTTGACGAGAAAAAGCACAAAAAAGTTGCGTTAATAGGTAAAAACCTATACTTCAACAAGCGTGGAAAGTGGAAGTTGCTCGATGCCGTAGACGGAGCGTTACTGCTTACTCACGGCGGGCAAGGAGAGAGCGGTGAGTTGCAAGGTTTCTTGGAACTTTTGGGAGTGCCGTATACTTCTTGCGACACGCAAGTTAGCGCCGTTTGTATGGATAAATACCTACTAAAACTTGCTTTAAAAGACCTAAAAATCAGCGTGGTAAAGGGAGCGGTAATAACGGATACGAGCGAAGAAAGTCTAATGGAAATAGAAAAGAAGATAGGATATCCTGCGTTTGTTAAACCTAACGCGCAAGGCAGTAGCATAGGCGTGGGGTTGGCTCACGATAGAGCGGAATTAAAAGAGCGACTTGCGGTTGCGTTCGAGTACGATAAAAGGGCTCTTGTAGAAAAGTTTATAGGCGGGGCTACGGAGTATAACTGCGCGGTTGTAAAGGCGGGGGACGTTGTTCTTGTTAGCGAAATAGAAAAGCCGATAAACAGCGGAGAATTCCTAACTTTTAGCGACAAATACCTTGATTTTTCCAAGACTGCGTGCTTATGCAAGCGAGAATTTCCTGCAAAGATAAGCGAAAAACTAAGGGAAGAAATACGCTCTATTTCGGAAAAGGTCTATACGGAACTTGGACTTTTCGGCATAGTACGATTCGATTATATGTATGACGGCAGGTTATATCTTAACGAAGTTAACACAATTCCCGGCTCGCTTGCTCACTATCTTTTCCCTAATTTGAGTTATACGGACTTGCTAAAAATTCTTATTGACGAAGGGTTGGAGCGTGGCGTAAAAGGGTACGGCAAATACGATAGCGGAGTGCTTAGGGAATTAGGGGCGATAAGAAAATAAATGCGGAGCTTTGCTCCGCATTGTTACACTATATCTACTTTTTTGCTCAAATCTAGGTTCCCCTTGCTAAGTTTTAGGGAAGAGCGGTTTATGATAATTTCCAGTGAGTCGCAATCCGTAAAGACGAACGACCAAATTTTTTGTACGTTAGCGGGGATAGTTAGAGTTTTTAGGCGCTTTGCGCCGGCAAAGGCGGAACTTTCTATTTCCTTAACGAAATCGGGAATTATAAAGCTTTCGTCTTTTTTACCTACGGCGTATTGTACTAACGCTCCGTCCATAGAGTATACGCAACCGTCTACGCTCTTGTAGTTTTGGTTTTCGTCATCAACAATTATTTCCGTTAGGTTTTCACAATTGCCAAACGGCGCGCGAAGCTCTATGACGCTAGCGGGAATAGTTACGCTCTTTAACTTTTCGCAACCCTTGAACGCTCCGTTAAATATGCGCTTAACAGAGTTAGGAATACGTATTTCTTCCAAGTTTTTGCAGTTTTCAAAAGCATTATCGGCTATATATTCAACGTAAGAAGGAATATCTATATGCGTCAAGCTAACGCAACCGCTAAATGCTCTAGGTGGTATTTCTTGCGTATATTTCGATAGGGTAACGCTCTCTAAACTAACGCAACCCGCAAAAACGTTATAACCTATTTCCGTCATAGAGTCGGCCATAGTTACGCTCTTAATATTTTTTGCGTTTTCGAACGCATAGTTGCCTATTTCGAGTAGGTTTTGTGGGAGCGTGATATTCGTTAGGCTACTGCAATTTGTAAAAGCTCTATCGCCTATACCGCTCACCATTGGCGGAAACTCATATGAAAGCAAGTTAGAGCAGTTTTCAAAAGAACTATCGCCGATATTTCTTAGCGCCTTTGCGCCGTCGATACTCTTCAAGTTACGGCAGTCTTTGAATGCTCCGCTTCCAAGTAGCATAATTTTATCGGGGAGCGTAACGTGAGTAAAACTTAGGCAACCGGCAAAAGCTCTGGGATGAATATAAACTAGGTTGTTTAGCTCGGAAAAATTTATTTTTGATAGGCTATAACAATTTCTAAAAGCGTCTTCGCCTATGAGAGTGAGCGTTTCTGGTAGCTCTATGCTTTCTAGGGCGTGGAAGTTTGCAAAAACTGCGGTGTCGTCAACGTGCGTTAGCGGTAGCTCGTCAAAGTACTTGCCGATTTTCTTTTCATATTCTTCCAAATCTATAAGATTTGAAATATTATGACGGCTTATAAAAGAAGGGATTTTTACGTCGGTAATAGAGTTATCTTTGCAAGCGGTAAGCACTGCGACGGGGGTGTCGTTATGATGATTTACGTTTTCCAAAGAAAACTTATATTCCAAGAGATTTCTACCGACTAGAGTCTTGCTAATTGCGTTAAATTTTGTGTCGATAGGGGCGTCGAAGGGTAGATATATGACGTCTTGATTAAAGGCTTTTGCAAAAAGCATTTTTGATTTTTCTACGTCGATGTGGTTAGCCTTGCCGTTTTTTATGAGCGAAAGTAGCATATTTTCTCCGCAAACGGTGGCTTTTTCGCTAGTAATCGGAAGATTTATAGAAAAATAATTTAATCCTTTGTTTCTAACGTACTCGATTTCCTTATTGCAAGCGGTAGAAAGTATGGAGTTTTCGCTAAGGTAAAACACAACGCCTTTGCATTGGAATTTGGAGATATAAGATTTTGCTATATACTCCCAGTTTTCGCCGACGTGGATGTCCGTATCGTACCAAAAATTAAGACCTTTTTCTTCTAGTCTTAGTATGTCGCTAAGCACCGCTTTATAATCTTTATGCGAGTAGGAAACAAAGTAGTAATCTTCTTGATGCGACTTAGGTAAAACGTCACTCGATAAATCGGTGAGAGAATTTGAGTTTTCTATGGCTTTAATTCGTTCTTCTATCGTTAACATATTCTACCTATACGTCGAATAAATTGATTTTATTGCCAATCCTTTGGATTGACGACAATCGTCTTATAATTTACGTAGTTAACCAATCCGGGTTTACCGAGTTTTTTAACGTGTTTTCTTAGCGTATAATCGACTTCTACCTTACCGCCTTGACGGGCTTCGGAGTAGTAGGCGACCACTTCCGCAACTCTTTCCAGTACCTTGTCGGGAATGCTTGCGCCTTTGGACTTTATAATTCCGTGAGCGCCGTGATAGGTCTTGACGTGTAGCCAAGTATCACCGCTTTCGCCAATTCCAAAGGTAACTTCTTCGTTTTGTTGGTTGTTTTTGCCAACGTAAACCTTATATCCCATAAGTTCAAACGCCATAGGGGGAGTTTTCTTGGGCTTTTTGGGATTCTTTTTATGGTGGTCGTTGTCGTTTACTCGGGGCGTCTTTTTGAGAGCGTCAAGTTCCAAATTTATTTCGTTATATTCTTGCTCGGTAGACGAGTTTTGTACGGCAACCTTTATGCTCTTTAAGTATTCTCTGAGTTCCAAAAGACGCTTTAATTCTTCCGTAGCGTAGGCTTCCGCGCCTTTGGCCTTTGCGTACTTTTTGAAGTATTTTTCTACGTTCTTTTGTGGAGAAACGGTGGGTTCAAGGGCAATTTCTATGGTGTTACCCGTATAAAAATCGTCGCAAACGATGCTCTTCATACCACGCTCTATGCGGTATATATTGCACTTTAATATTTCGCCGAGTTCCTTGAATCTTTCCTTGTCTTTGGAGTGGTCTAGGGTTTCCGTGTTATCACGAATACGCCTTTCCGTTTTGGTGGTCAGCGCCTTTAATTTTTGATTGAGTTTTAGGGTATCTCTCGTCTTTTTTGTTTGCTCGCCGGTAGCCTTAAAATATGCGTCTATTGCATCGGACAAAGTTTCCGTTTTAACAAAGTTGCCTTTGTCCTTTCTCGACTCGTAGGGATAGGCGAAAAAGCCCGTACATTTGCCGTTTTCATCGTACTCGGCAACGGGGCAAAACTCGCTATGAGAGTAAAGGTCGTTGAGTCTTGCGCTTGCTTTTTCTGCGCCTTCAATCTTTGATTGAACTATGAGTTCAAGGGCGCTTTCTTTGGAAAGTCCGTTAATCTTGGAGTATACGTCTTTTGCGTTGTCGCTTTCTACGGCTTTAGATACGTCTTCCACGCTACTTAACAACGCTTTCGTCTTAGCAGGATAGGTGTATTTTGCGCCGGGGAAAACGACTCTTGACTCAAGGTTCATAACGCGCTTTACGGCGTCGATTATGGTGTAGTCGTCTTTTAGTAAAATTATATTGCTTGCGCCACCCATAATTTCTATAATCAGTCTAAAAGTGGTAGCGTCGTTTAGTTCGTTTCTTGCGCAAATGGTAAACTCAAAAAGTCTGTCTTCGTTAAGGACTTTTACGTTTTCTATCGTACCACCGAGTATATGCTTTCTAAGGAGCATACAAAAATTAGGGGGAGTAGGGGTGTTTGGAAAGCGTAAAGAAGTAAAATGTACCCTAGGCGAATCACTTCTTGCGCTAAGGTATAGGGCGCGGTTGACGCCACGAGCGCGCACAACGAGTAGCGCTTCGTCATTAGAAGGCATACCTATCTTATCTATTTTGCCTTGCGTCAGCAAAAAGTCCATTTCGCTTGCAAGCGCTTTTAACGTTACTAAATCGTTTGGCATAGCCTAATTATAACCTTTTCCATAGTGGCTTGCAACACATTTTTAAGAATTACTTGGAATTGGGTAAAACACTTGCAATTAGTTAATACATTTGTTATTATATACGGGCGCACTATGTACGCATATAAACGTAAGAACAATTCGGAGGTATATAAATTATGGAGTATTCAATCCAAAAACTCGAAAAATCAACCGTAGAAATTTCCATATCTATCGAAAAAGCAGAATGGGAAAACTACATCAAAGAAGCATACAACAAGAACAAGTTCCGCTATGCTTTGGAAGGCTTCAGAAAGGGTAAAGTTCCCTTCAACGTACTCGTAAAGAGATATGGCATCGAAGTTTTCTTCGAAGACGCTATGGATATCGCAATGAGCAAAGCTTATGGCGAAATTCTAGAAAAAGAAAAGCTTGACCCCGTTTCTCGTCCCCAAGTTGACATCAACATAGTTGATGCAGAAGGACTAAAGTTTAGCATCGGCGTAGCTCTCTATCCCGAATTCGAAGTAGCTCCCTATACCGGACTTACCTTCAAGAAGGTAGTTAACAAGGTTAAGAAGGCGGAAATCGATGCGGAAATCAACCGTGAACTAGAAGGCAACGCGCGTTTCATCAACGTAACCGACAGAGCAGTTCAAGACGGCGATATGATTACTCTTGATTACAGTGGCGCAATCGACGGCGTAAAGTTCGAAGGCGGTACCGCGCAAGACCAAGCTTTGACTATCGGCTCTAACCAATTCATCCCCGGATTCGAAGCTCAACTTATCGGCAAAGAAATCGGCGTAGAATGTGATATTAACGTAACCTTCCCCACCGAATATCACGCAGCCGACCTAGCGGGCAAAGACGCAGTATTCACCTGCACCGTAAAGGAAATCAAGGTTAAAGAACTTCCCGCTCTTGATGATGAATTCGCAAAGGACCTAGGATTTGATAAGCTCGCTGATTACAAAGCAGACGTAAAGGCAAGACTACAAAAGAAGGCTGACGAAGAAGCAATCACCAAGGAAAACGAAGAAATTCTTTCCACCATCGTTGATGCAACCGTTATCGATATTCCCGATTGCATGATAGAAGAAGAACTTGACCGTTTCGTAGGCAATATGAAGGCTAACATGGCTCAATACGGTCTAAAGTTTGAAGATTACCTAACCTATGCTCAAACCACCGAAGAAGAAATCCGCAAGGAAAGAAAGGAAGCAACCACCAAGGAACTCAAGGTTGGTATGGTAATGGAAGCTATCATCAAGAAGGAAAATCTTGTTCCCACCAAGGAAGATTTTGACGCAGAAATCAAGAAGATGGCAGAATCCCAAGGCATGAGCGAAGAAGAATTCGCAAAGAATGCCGACGAACGCACCTACAACTATATGATGACTCGCCTTATGGACGAAAAGCTCATTGCTTTCCTACGCGCTAACAACGCTATCGAAGAAAAGAAGGCTTCCAAGAAAGCAGCTGACGCTGAATAATTATAATCATTTCTAATGGTAGGGCGGGAGTGTATATTCCCGCCCTATAAGAATAATAAGGACCTTTGGCGAAAAAATGCGCTAGGGGTCTAAACTCACTCAATTTTGGGTACAATATAAAGGAGAAGTAATATGACCAACGAAATCAAAAACGTAATGATGCCGGTTCCTACCGTTATAGAACAAACCAATCGTGGTTCGACTGCCTACGACCTATTCAGTAGGCTACTTGAAGATAGAATTATATTCCTTACCGGAGCAATCGACGATGCAACTGCAAATCTAGTAGTAGGCCAACTCTTGTACCTAGAAACCAAGGATCCGGAAAAGGACATTTGCTTGTATATCAACTCTCCCGGCGGTAGCGTAACGGCAGGTATGGCAATCTTTGATACTATGAATTATATCAAATGCGACGTATCTACCATATGCGTAGGTTTGGCGGCAAGTATGGGCGCATTCCTACTCGCAGCGGGCGCAAAGGGCAAGAGAATTTGTCTTCCCAACAGTGAAGTTATGATTCACCAACCCCTTGGCGGAGCTCAAGGTCAAGCAAGCGACATTAAGATTGCAGCCGAGCATATCCTAAAGACCAAGGCGAAGCTAAACAAGTTCCTAGCGGATGCAACCGGCAAGCCCGTGGAAGTTATAGAAAAGGATACCGACCGTGATAACTTTATGTCCGCTGAAGAAGCAAAGGCATACGGACTTGTCGACGAAGTATTCTATGCAAGAAAATAGTAAGGTAGCCAATGGAATTTATTGACGAACAACTTTATTGCTCGTTTTGCGGACGCGCAGAAGACGAAGTAGACGTATTATACGCCGGTCAAGACGGCGCTATGATATGTAAAGAATGCGTCGAAAAGATATCTCTCCTTTTCAAAAAGGAGAGCGCCAAGGCGCAATCGGGTGGCATCAATCTTATACCGCCCAAGCAAATCAAAGCGCATCTTGACGAGTATATCGTAGGGCAAGACGAGGCTAAAAAGACTTTGGCGGTAGCGGTATATAATCACTACAAGAGAATTACTCAATCGGGTAGTGAAAAGTATGCCGACGTCAAGTTGGAAAAGAGCAATATACTAATGCTTGGACCGACGGGAAGCGGAAAAACCCTTCTCGCAAGGACTCTTGCAAGCATACTAAACGTACCTTTTGCCATAGCGGACGCAACGACATTGACGGAAGCGGGATACGTTGGCGAAGACGTAGAAAACATACTTCTAAAACTCATCCAAGCGTCCGACGGCGACGTCAAGAGAGCGGAAAAGGGCATAATTTATATCGATGAAATCGACAAAATTTGTCGTAAGAGCGAGAACGTATCCATTACCCGTGACGTATCGGGCGAAGGGGTACAACAAGCTCTCTTGAAGATACTTGAAAGCACCGTAGCAAGCGTACCGCCCCAAGGTGGAAGAAAGCATCCCCAACAAGAGATGATACAAATCGACACCACCGACATATTATTTATATGTGGCGGAGCCTTCGTTGGACTAGAAAAGATAGTTGATAAGCGCAACGATACTTCGGGTATAGGTTTTAACTCCAAACTCCGCACGGGAAGTGAAGAGTATTCGGAAGTTATGAAGGACCTACGTCCCGACGACCTAATCAAATTTGGACTAATACCCGAGTTTGTTGGTAGAATTCCCGTAGTAGCGGTACTTGATCCCCTTGATGAAAAGGCGTTAATGAACATACTAAACGAGCCCAAAAACGCTCTTACCAAGCAATACAAGAAGTTGCTTGATATGGACGGAGTGGAGCTTGAATTCGCTCCCGATGCGCTCAAAGCCATTGCGGAAAAGGCGATAAGATTAAAGACGGGCGCTCGTGGTTTAAGGACGATAGTAGAAAACGCAATTCTAGGCGTTATGTACGAAGTACCGGGCGACAAGAGTAAAGTCGGAGGCCAAGCGGTCTTAGGAAGACAAGCAAGTTGTTCAACTCCTTGGCTCACAGAACGACATGGCTACGATCCGACTTGATAAGATTAAAGACGGGCGCTCGTGGTTTAAGGACGATAGTAGAAAACGCAATTCTAGGCGTTATGTACGAAGTACCGGGCGACAAGAGTA
>JAZRAN010000088.1:0-10912 GCA_045634605.1 Candidatus Stercoripulliclostridium sp.
AACAATTTATACGCGCCCGCAGGCGTTGTAATGAACGCAATAAAGTACCTTGCAGGCATACCCGACAGCATCGACCTTATTGCCCCCAATGCAATAGAAACCATACTTAGACTCAAAAAGGAAAACCTAAAAGCAAAATCAAACAAGATGAATTTGGAAGAAGCGCTCATAGCTTTAGCGTTTTCCGCATCCACAAACCCAACGGTACAAACGGCTCTTGCAAAACTAAATATGCTTAGTGGATGCGAAGCGCACTCTTCGGTTATGCTACCCGACAGCAGTCTTTCCATCTTCCGCCGTTTAGGAATAAACATTACTTGCGAGCCCGTATTCGCATTCTAACACGTTTGTTTACATAAAATAAAGTCTTCCAAAAGGGAGACTTTTTATTTTGCTTTTCTCATTAGAACTTGCGAGAATAAGGGCACTTCCTACACAACTCTTCCACCGCTTTCCTTTTGCCAAAATTGTACTTTATCGCAGTCGCCCTAGGGGAAGAAAGTATGTCTTCAACGGACTCTTCAAAGACGTTGCCAAGGTTTATTATGCCTTGACTGTCTAGGCAACAAGGTACAACGGTGCCGTCGGCAAGGATGCCGAAATGGTCGCGCATACCCAAGCAAGACGTATCTTCACCCAGGTCTTTTCCGTCTATATCGGGCCAATCAAAACGCTCGGAAACGGAAATATGCAAGCGGTTTCTTATTTTGTATCCCAACTCGTTTTCCGTCCATTCTCCGTCTACGTAAGAACGCAAAAAAGATATTATTTGTTGGTTATGAGTGTCCTTTACGCTCTTGTTCCAAAGACGTAAAATGACGATAGTTTTATAATTTTTAGCTTTTTCTACAAATTCTACCACGTTTTCCAGGTATCTTTTTAGATATTCTTCGCCTTGTTCTTCAAAACTATGTAAAGAAATATTCAACTTATAAACGCCGTTTTCCAGTAGCTCGTCACCCTTCTCTTTTAGTAAAGTACCGTTGGTTGTAATGAGAGAGCGGAAACCCTTTTCCTTTGCAATATTAAGAAATTTACCCAAATCTTTGTGCAGGAGCGGTTCGCCCATAAGATGATAATATATATGCTTGGTTTGTCCGTCAAGTTCGCTCAAAACGTGAGTAAATTCTTCTTCCGTCATATTTCTCGGCGCGCGAGAATGCCCGTGACAAAACGAGCAAGACATATTACAAACGTTGGTAATTTCTACGTAAACTCTTGTATACATAATTCACCCTTATCAAATTTTACTTTTTGCTTCCGTGAGTCCCATATATTCCCTAAAATACGCGCCACGCTTCATCTCGTTTACGCCATCGTAGTCGGCGTGAGTAGAAAATATGCGTACGGCTGCGTCAAAGGGTATCCACTTTGGAACTAGTCCGCTTTCTATTTCTCTCTCAGTGAGTTTTCTTTCCGTTTTGCCTACGACTTCGCATATAAAGTAGTGGCTTATGAACAACCAATCTTGATAGTATTCGTTTATGGTCAAAAACTGCTCTTTGGGAAGTACTATATAGCCCGTTTCTTCGCCAAGTTCCCTTATGCAACACTCTTTTAGGCTTTCGCCGTCTTCCAGTCCACCGCCGGGAATAAACCATTGGTCGGTGTTTTCTTCGTAGGAAAGGAGTATTTTGCCGTTACGGGCGACAACTCCACGGCACGCAATACGCTCGTTATTTACGCAAGGCAGTCTGTTTGCGCCACTAATTTCTATGCTTTTCATACTTGCTCCTATCTTAATTTACTATTATGATATCATAAAAGAATGGAATATGCAAGGCGACGGAAATCTTCGCAAAGAAAGGGGCTTGCGGAGAAGTAAAGTTTATATTATAATATAACTATCAAACAATAAGGAGATTTCCTATGGCAAACAGATTCGTTTTGAACGAAACAAGTTATCACGGCAAAGGCGCTATTCAAGCAATCGCAACCGAAATTAAAGCAAGAAACTTCAAGAAAGTTTTCGTATGCTCCGACCCTGACCTTATCAAGTTTGGCGTTACAAAAAAGGTTACCGACGTACTAGATACCGCCGATATAGACTACGTTCTTTTTAGTGAAATCAAGCCCAATCCCACCATCCAAAACGTTCAATCAGGCGTTTCCGCATTTAAGGCAAGCGGAGCGGATTGCATAGTTGCAATCGGCGGTGGCTCGTCTATGGATACGGCAAAGGCTATTGGTATCATCATAGAAAACCCCGAATTTGCGGACGTAAGAAGTTTGGAAGGGGTTGCTCCCACCAAGAATAAATGTACTCCTATCATAGCAGTACCTACCACCGCAGGCACCGCTGCGGAAGTTACTATCAACTACGTTATAACCGACGTGGAAAACAATCGCAAGATGGTATGCGTAGACGTTCACGATATCCCCGTAGTAGCAATCGTTGACCCCGATATGATGGCGTCTATGCCCAAGGGATTGACTGCGGCAACCGGTATGGATGCGCTAACCCACGCAATAGAAGGTTATATTACCAAGGGCGCTTGGGAACTTAGCGATATGTTCCACCTTAAAGCAATAGAAATTATTGCTCGTTCACTCCGTGGCGCAGTTGCAAACACGGACGAAGGTAGAGTTGGTATGGCTCTCGGTCAATACGTAGCGGGTATGGGATTTAGTAACGTAGGACTAGGTATCGTTCACTCTATGGCTCACCCCCTAGGCGCATTATACGACACTCCCCACGGCGTAGCAAACGCAATTATTCTTCCCGCAGTAATGGAATATAACGCTCCTTATACCGGAGAAAAATATAGAGATATCGCATTTGTTATGGGCGTAAAAGACGCTTATGAAATGAGCCTAGAAGATGCAAGAAAGGCTTGCGTAGATGCAGTAAGAAAGCTCTCTCTTGACGTAGGCATTCCCCAAGACCTAAAAGCTATCGTAAAGGCAGAAGACGTAGACTTCCTTTCCGAGTCCGCATACGCAGACGCTTGCCGTCCCGGTAACCCCCGTGATACGTCGGTAGCGGAAATTAAGGAATTATATCTATCATTAATGTAAAAAACAAAACATAATAAAACAAAAAGACAAGCTGCGGCTTGTCTTTTTTATTTGTGACGTAGGTCGCTAAAATGCGTGGTATTCGCTCTATGCCAATTCATACGCACTTAAAAACACGCTAGTTTGGATGAAGAGCGACGGAAAAGAAAAAGCCCAAGGGGTTGCTGTAGTAGACCTACTGCGCCCCGCCGGGCTCTTTTGTTTTGCTATGCTATTCGCTAAAATGCGTGGTATTCGCACCCAAGCAATTTTTGGAGCATTTAAAAACACGCTAGTTTGGATGAGATACTAGCAAACAAAAATCTCCACGACAGGAGTTTACTTGGACGTAAATGACTGAGTGGAGATTTTATGTTTGTGACGTAGGTCGCCAAAATAGCGTGTTTTTACTCCCATTCAATGGTACCCGTGGGCTTGGGCGTAATATCGTATAATACACGGTTAACGCCTTTTACTTCCGTCAAAATTCTATTGGTTATCTTGGCAAGAAGGTCGTAGGGCAAGGGCTCGATGGATGCGGTCATTGCATCAATGGTATTGACGGCGCGGATGATTACGGGCCACTCAAACGAGCGAGCGTTATCACGTACGCCTACGGACTTGACGTCGGGGATAAGGGTAAAGTATTGCCATACTTTGCCACGTAGACCTGCGTTATCGAATTCTTCTCTTAGGATTGCATCGGATTCTCTTACTGCTTCCAATCTATCACGAGTGATAGCGCCTAGGCATCTTACGCCTAGTCCGGGGCCGGGGAAGGGTTGACGATATACCATATTGTCGGGTAGACCGAGTTCCTTTCCGCACGCGCGTACTTCATCTTTGAATAGATATTTTAGGGGTTCAACGAGTTCGAATTTTAGGTCGTCGGGTAGTCCGCCTACGTTGTGGTGAGCCTTTACCGCTTTACCTGTCTTGGTACCGCTTTCTACGATATCGGGATAGATTGTGCCTTGACCTAGGAAGTCGATACCTTCTAGTTTTCTTGCTTCTTCTTCGAATACTCTAATGAATTCTGCGCCTATAATCTTTCTCTTTTGTTCGGGGTCGGTAACGCCTTCGAGTTTGTTTAGGAATCTGTCTACTGCGTCAACGTAAACAAGGTCTGCATCCAGTTCCTTACCGAATACGTTTATAACTTGCTCGGGTTCGCCCTTTCTTAGTAGGCCGTGGTTGACGTGAACGCAAGTAACGTTCTTGCCTACCGCCTTTATTAGAAGAGCCGCAACAACGGAGCTGTCTACGCCACCGCTCAAAGCAAGAAGAACCTTTTTGTCCCCTATTTGCTTTCGGAGTAGTTCTACTTGGTCGGCTACAAAGTTTGCCATATTCCAATTAGCTTCCGCTTTGCACGTATCGAATATCCAACTCTTTAGCTCGTCTTCCGTTCCGCTTGCGCACTTTGCTTTTGGGAAATCATATGCTACGAAAGGAACGCCTAAATCATAAATTTCTTCCTTTACGTCGATTTCTACGCCGTCAACAACGTTGTTAGGTCCGCCGTTCAAAATTACGCCCTTTACGTTCTTTACCGCTTGGAGTTCTTTTAGCGTAATATCGTGGGGATATATCTCGGAATATACGCCCAAAGCTCTAATTTCTCTTGCGAGTCTAGAGTTTTCTTCGCTACCTAAATCGATTATTACTATCATATCTTGTTTCATTGGAGTATCCCCCTAAAATAATGGAATTATTTTAACACTACGCGCGCGCTCGTGTCAATTATTTGATTAAATATAGCCCTACCGCAATTGCTCCGCTAACGAACAAACTAATTAGGTTCACAAGGTCGTTATTTACGAATCCAAGCCCTTTTACGAGTTTGGTAGGCTCGCCACAATGCGACTTCCTTTCCGTCGTTTTACCGCACTTTATGCACTCGTAGGCGCCTTGTACGCTTGCTCCGAGTACGCTGTCTATAAGCGTTCCTACAAAGCCACAAAGAGCGGATATCCACAGTCCCTTTACGCCTATTTCCCCTACCGCAAAGACGATGGAAGAAACGGCTACGGAAGTAATTAGGGCGCTCGACGTACCCAAAAGAGAAACGCCACCGCTCATACCCCTATGGCAAGGTTTTAAGGTAATAATATTTATTACCTTGCCGTCCCCTACGATGCCTAGGTCGCTTGCAAAGCTGTCGGCTACGCCCGCTATGACGGTTACGGCGGATGCGACAAGGAATGCCTTTATGCCCGTAGCAAAATATACGGCGCCATAAACTATTGCGGGGAGAGAGTTAGCAAGCACTTGGACGATATTCCTTGCGCCTTGATGAGCGTATAAGCCTTCTTCCCTTTCCTTTCTCTTTTGCCTTTTTATTAGTCCTACGGCAACGGCTCCTACGAAGGATATGCTAAACGTAACTACGCCCGTAAAGCCCGTAAAGAGAGCGGACGAAAGGAGTATTATGAAGGCGGTTGCGGTTGCGGGGATGGTGAGAGCCTTTTTCCACAAAGCGAGTATGACGAGCAAGGCTCCTATTCCTAGCGCAACGTATATGGCTATAAGATTAACGTTTTCGTACGGCATATCAAAAGAAAAGTCCGCGGTTAAGCGGACTAATCGGTTAAGTTACTTGGTGAGTTCTTTTTTGCATTGTCTTTGCGCGATAAGCATTCTTCTTACTGCTCTTGCGCAAGTGTATTCATATTCTTCCTTCATTCTGCAAAACTCGCAGTGGGGGTAGGTACCGCATAGGTCAACGCCTGCTTTTTCGCTTGCAACCCACTTTTCCACGTCTAGTCTTGCTTGTAAGTCTTTGTTGGTTCTTTCCATAATTATTTTCCTAAATATTGGTCGTAAATGTTCTTCTTGAGTTTCTTAACGTTAATTTCGATGACGTCTTTGTAATCTTTGTTAACGGTAATCTTGTTCTTCTTGTCTTCGTTGCGTTCGTAAATATCTTGGGGAACAACCTTGATGTATTCGTTGTAAGCAATGGACTTATCTTCGTCTTTTAGTCCGTTCTTTAGAACTTCGTACAAGGACTTGCCTTTGCCGTTGAAGGTGGACTTCAAGTAAGCGATGATGGACGCATCGTCTTGGAATACGAGTTCGCTACCGTCTTTTGCTACGAAGGGGGTATTGGCAACCATCATAACGGATACGCCTGCGTAGTCGCTAGTGGTGTTGCCGGTTAGGTTGCAAGTGTAGGAAATACCGATTTCGCCGTCCGCTACAAATGCGTTACCTTCGGTAGTGTTGTATGCGTAGATATCTTTTGCAAGGAGAGTAAAGTCTTCTACCCAACTATTATCGTCCTTTTCTGCGGTGATGAGATAACCCCAATCTGCGTTAAAGGAACCTGCATCGTCACAGTAGCTGTACAAGTACTTTTCGAAGAGAGCTTCCGCTTCTTCATACTTGCCTTCTGCGTAGAGAGCGGTGAGTTCGCCTTCTAGTCTATTGATAACGTCGATTATCTTTTCTTCGCTGTCTGCGTATGCGATGGAAGGGCAAAGACCTTCGCCGTCAAACTTACATTCTGCGCCTTCTTCCTTGAGAGCGTGCAAGGGGCATTCGTATTCCGCATCGTAGTCGGGATTGGATGCAAGAACGGTTTCGGTTTCCATAAAGTACTTGCAAGCATTATCAAGAGCATCTTCATCGTGTCTTACGTCTTCTAGGAACTTAACTACTTCCGCGTCGAACTTGAAGAGAACTTGCTTTACGAAGAAATAATCGTCAAGGTCTACTACTGCGGGATGATAGTATAGGGTATCCATACCGGTACCGGTTGAACCTAGAGCAGAAATGAAAGACTTTTTGGTTTCTTCGGTATTCTTGCCGTAGTAGCCGTTCTTTTGGTTTTCGTATAGGTACTTGAATTGCTTTACGATGCGTGCGTCTAGGTCGGAGCTTGCGTTAAAGCTTGCTTCGGACTTAGCGTATACTTCACTGCTGAAAGCAGAGTTTGCTTGGGATTCGAATTGGCTCTTATAGAAGTAATCCATAGTACGATTGCTATTCTTCATATTGTCGATTAGCAAGCGATAGCCTTCGATTTTGTACTTATCTCCGCCGTTCGCGATGAGAGCGTTGTATTCGTCTTCTATGTTGCGGATTTGAGCAACTGCCTTTACTGCATCGGGAATTTCGTTTTCTTTTGCGTAGCGGTTAACTTTTACTTCGTCGATGGTAACAACGCTATAATCGGTTTCTTCTTCCGCTTCTGCCTTTACGTCACGGGGATATACTAGGGTGTAATCGTAAACGTAGGTGTGCTCGATTTCTTCGATTTCGCCGTCAGCCTTTTCTTTGGTTTCTTTGAAGAGAACGGTAAAGGTCTTATCTTCCTTCTTTTCTTGGAAGTTTTCGGTCTTTTCGCTACTGAATGCTACGGAGTAGCCTTCTTGGGGAACTACGAATTCTGCGGATTCGCTGTTATCATCGTAGATAACCTTTGCTACTATCTTGGATTCGTCTAGGTCTGCGCCTATTACGCATTCCTTTTCTTCGCCGAAGAATCTATCAAGATATGCAAGAGTTGCATCGGTAAGAACGATTTCTTTTACGTTTTCGCTGTCAATCTTGTTGTATTCTCTTGCCCATTCATCGTTTTGAGCTTCCTTTTGGTAGCTTTCGATAGAAGTGTCGATGGAGTTGTTTACGCTATAGATTGCAAGTAGTCTTTCCGCATAGGTTAGTACGTCTTCCGCCTTACCCTTTGCGCCCTTACCATATAGAGCGTCGTAGCGAGCTTGGGAAGTCTTGCTTGCGTCGGTAAGATATCCCATACTTTCGGCTAGTAGGTAGGTTGCTTGAATTTTGCTTTGGATACAAAGGTCAAGAGCTTCGCCTACGCTTAGTCCATAGTATTGAACGTAGCTGTATAGACGGGAATTTGCGTTGCAGTAGTCCATAAGTTCATTGTAGCTTATGGTCAAAGTTACGCCGTTGTGGTTTACGGTAACGTAGGTTTCGTTAGCTACGCGGTAGTCGTTTTCTTGGAAGAAAGAACAACCGACAGCAAGGGATGCAACCATTGCTACGACCATAACGAGTGCAAAAATACTGATTACTCTTCTTTTCATTATTAAGGTTTACTCCTTAAATTCTTTATAATTATAAATACAACTAGCATTATACAATACTTTAAAACAAATTACAAGAAAATATAACTAAATTTTAGGTGAACAATATTTTAATCGCAAGATACTGCGGTTACAAGGAAGTTGCGCAACAAGACGATACGCTTTTCCGCAGTTTTTCCTTTGTTGTTAAAGATAATAAGCGGTGGGTTAGCAGGAGAAAGCACGCTTTCCTTACTAAACTCGGAGAGCGCCCTGAATACCCCTTCCTTACCGAAGACTTGCGTGTCGTCAAAGTGTATGCCCGTCCCTTCGTCCGTCGCAACGACCTTTACCGCCCCTATCTTCTTTGCCAAATTTTTAATAAGTCCTACGCTTGCAAGGTTTTCCACACTCCTTGGAACTGCGCCGTATACGTCCTTCGTTTCTTTAAGAAACGATTCGAACTCTTCATAGGAACTTATGCTTGCGGAACGCTTGTAGAAAGCAACCCTTGCCGAGTTCTCTTTTACGTAGTCCTTAGGCACGGATACGTCGCCGGAAATTATGACTTCTACGTCCTTTTCTTTAGCCTTAACCTTGCCTTGAACTTCGTCGACGCACTCTTTTAGCAGTTTGCAGTACATATCGTAGCCGACCTTTTCCATATTGCCGTGTTGCTCTCTGCCAAGCACGTTGCCCGCTCCGCGAATTTCCAAGTCCTGCATAGCAATCTTAAAGCCACTGCCGAGCTCTGTATAGCGGAAGAGAGCGTCCAAGCGCTTTTCTGCGTTTTCGGTCAGTACCTTGCCTTCCCTTACCGTAAAGTATGCGTAAGCAAGGTTGCTTGCCCTACCTACTCTACCGCGAAGTTGATATAATTCCGCAAGTCCAAGCCTGTCGGAATCTATGACGATAAGAGTGTTTGCATCGGGAATATCTATGCCGTTTTCTATAATCGTAGTCGCAATCAACACGTCGCTTTCCTTGTCGTAAAACTCTTTTAGTCGCTTTGCGAGCGCCCCTTCTTCCATCTGTCCGTGAGCGTAAGAAACGGTTATATTACCGCCCAATAACTCTTGGATGTCCGAGTGGAATTTCTCTATCGTTTGTACTCGATTGTATAAAATGAAGACCTGTCCGCCCCTTGCGATTTCCCTTTCGCAAGCATCCTTTATGAGCGAGTCGGTACACTCGACGACGTAGGTTTCTACGGGCAAACGATTTTTAGGCGGAGTTTCCAGCGTGCTAATGTCCCTAATACCGCTCATAGCCATATGTAGCGTTCTAGGTATGGGAGTAGCGGAAAGAGAAAGGACGTTGACGTCGTTTTTTAGTACCTTTATCTTTTCTTTATGCTCTACACCAAAGCGTTGCTCTTCGTCCAACACGAGCAGTCCAAGGTCGTGGAATACTACGTCCTTTGCAAGTATTCTGTGCGTTGCGACTATAACGCTCGTTTCTCCCTTTTCTATGCGTTTTAGTGACTCTTTTATATCACTTTGGGATACGAAACGTGAAAGCATATCTATTTTTATGCCGAACGGCTTAAAGCGTTCCACAAGGGTGTTGTAGTGTTGTTGACAAAGTATGGTGGTAGGAGAAAGAAATACCGCTTGCTTACCTTCTATGACGGTTTTGAAGATGGCTCTTATGGCAACTTCCGTCTTACCGAAACCAACGTCACCACAAAGGAGCCTGTCCATTACCTTGCCACGCTCCATATCTTCCTTTATCTCGCTAATGGCTATTAGTTGGTCGTCCGTTTCTTCGTAGGGGAAGGCGTCTTCCAACTCTTGTTGCCAAGGAGTGTCGGGGGAGTATTTGTACCCCTTTGAACGCAAGCGTTTCTCATAGAGTTTTACAAGGTCGAAAGCCATTTCCTTTATGGACGACTTTACTCTCTCCTTTACCCTTTCGAATTCCTTACCGCCAATCTTGTGCAGTACGGGGTTGCCACCGCCCGTATATTTGTCGACTTCGTCCATCTTCTCTACGGGCAAATAGAACTTATCTCCGCCACGATAGAGTATGCAGAAGTAATCTCTCGTTCCAAGAGAAGTAGTAAGAGTCATGAGCCCTTCGGAAAGTCCTATGCCGTATTTTTCGTGCACGACGTAATCGCCCTTTTCCGGCATAACGAAGGCTTGACGCTTTCTAGTACTCGACTTCTTTTTTAGTTCCGCCTTCTTGATTACGTCGTCGGTGCCTACCAGCGTGAGTTTTGCTCCGGGGCAAGTAAAGCCACGGGAAAGTCTTTCCGGCACTAGCAGGACGGGATACGGGTCTTCTACGTTGTCGGTAATCTTTACCGCAAGGTCGTTTTCATAAAAGAAAGTGGAAAGGGATTTGCAAGCGCCTTCGCTACCGCAATAAATGATAAACTGCGTACCGCTTATGCCCCCTACCTTTACGTCGTGAGCAAGCGCCGAGTAGTTGGTGGAATACTTGGGAAGAGCAAGCGACTTTACGTTGAATACGGCAAGCGGGTCGAAAATGGGGTTAGCGGAAGTTATTTGTTGGAAACCAAGAATTTGTCTTGCCCTTACTGAGTCGTAAACTTCTTCTACGCTCATCATAGAATTTTTGTGATGCTCGGTGGCATCTCCGCTTTCTATAAACGACTTTACGCGAGTAAGATGGGCGTTCCTTTGCAGTCTTGCCTTATCGTCTATCGCCTTAGGCTCGTCAAGGACTACCACCGCATCGCTAGGCAAATAGTCAAGTAGCGTTGCGCACTCGCCCCTAACGAACGGGAGCGCCCAAACAAGAGAAGGGTCGGACGGGTTTAACTCTAGCCTACTTACTACGGAGTCTATGGTTTCCGCCAGTCTTTTGCCCGCTTTCTTGCGCATAGAGTTGAGTTTACCCACAACTTCACT
>JAZRAN010000089.1:0-15963 GCA_045634605.1 Candidatus Stercoripulliclostridium sp.
GTCGATGTCGAATTCGTTTACGGAACCGCCAAAGCGTTTAGCATCACAGCCGAGTTCTTCAGAAAGACGTTGAAGTTCACAATTTTGGTTACGAACACAGCTCAAGCAATCTTTGTTGTGGTCGGAAAGGATGAGTTCAACGGTAGTTCTTCTTGCTTCAATAACTTTTGCGCTATTGGTGATAACTTCCATACCTTCGTTTACGGGATATACACAAGCTGCAACAAGGCTTCTTGCGCCCTTAACTTCTACTACGCAAACACGGCAAGCGCCGATAGCGTTGATGTCACGAAGATAACAAAGGGTGGGGATTTTGATGCCAGCGGATTTAGCTGCATCAAGGATAGTAGTACCGGCGGGAACGCTAACGTCTTGGCCGTTTATCTTCAAATTAACCATTTTAATTTCTTCCATTATATTATCCTCCTATTTCCTTACGATAGCCTTGAACTTACACTTGTCCATACATACGCCACACTTAATGCACTTGGATTGGTCGATGGTATGTATTTGCTTAACAGCACCGCTGATTGCACCAACGGGACAGTTACGTGCACATAGGGTACAACCTTTACAGGTATCGAGTACTTCGTAAGAAAGCAATGCTTTACATACGCCTGCGGGGCACTTCTTATCTACGATGTGAGCGATATATTCGTCACGGAAGAAACGCATAGTGGAAAGAACGGGGTTAGGAGCAGTTTGTCCTAGACCGCAAAGAGCGTTGTCCTTGATGTAGTAGCAAAGTTTTTCCATTTCGTCAAGGTCACTCATTTCGCCCTTACCGGAAGTAATCTTATCTAGGTACTCAAGAAGTCTGGTGGTACCTATACGGCAAGGAGTACATTTACCGCAAGATTCGTCCTTGGTGAATAGTAGGAAGAACTTAGCGATATCAACCATACAGTTGTCTTCGTCCATAACGATTAGCCCGCCGGAACCCATAATGGAGCCGATAGCTGCAAGGTTTTCAAAGTCGATCGGAACGTCCATGTGTTCTACGGGGATACATCCGCCGGAAGGACCACCGGTTTGAGCTGCCTTGAATTTCTTGCCGTTAGGAATACCGCCACCGATATCTTCTATAACGGTACGAAGAGTGGTGCCCATGGGGATTTCTACAAGACCGGTGTTAACGATCTTACCACCAAGAGCGAATACCTTGGTGCCGGGGCTCTTTTCGGTACCCATAGCTCTAAACCATTCTGCGCCCTTAAGGATAATTTGAGCGATGTTAGCGTAGGTTTCTACGTTGTTAAGAATGGTGGGCTTTTGGAATAGACCCTTGTTAGCGGGGAACGGAGGACGGGGACGAGGTTCGCCACGCTTACCTTCGATAGAAGTCATAAGAGCGGTTTCTTCACCACATACGAATGCGCCGGAGCCCAAACGGATGCCTAGGTCGAAGTCAAATCCGAGTCCTAGAATATTCTTACCTAGCAAGCCGTATTCTTTTGCTTGTTCGATAGCTATTCTCATTCTTTGAACTGCGATAGGATACTCTGCGCGAACGTAGATGTAACCTTGGTTAGAGCCGATTGCGTAAGCAGCGATTGCCATTGCTTCGATAACAGAGTGGGGGTCGCCTTCTAGGATAGAACGATCCATGAATGCGCCGGGGTCGCCTTCGTCAGCGTTACAGCAAACGTACTTGATGCCGGTTTCGTCAGCTTTAGCGTTTCTTGCAAATCTCCACTTTAGACCGGTGGGGAAGCCTGCGCCACCACGACCGCGTAGACCGGAGTCAAGAACGGTTTGGATAACTTCTTCGGGAGTCATTTCGGTTAGAACCTTAATGAGCGCTTGATAGCCGTCGTATGCGATATATTCATCGATATCTTCGGGGTTGATAACACCGCAGTTACGGAGAGCAACACGGGTTTGGCTCTTGTAGAAGTTGGTTTCGGAAAGAGCTTTGGTAACTTCGGGTGAATTAAGATCTCTATAGATAAGTCTTTCTACTAGTCTTCCCTTAACTAGATGTTCAGATACTAGTTCGTCAACGTCACTTACTTGAACTTGGCTATAGAAAGCGCCTTCGGGATAAATGATAACAACGGGACCTACTGCGCAGAGACCGAAACAACCGGTTTTTACGAGTAATACTTCTTCGGTAAGTCCGTTTTCTGCAACCTTAGCAGCAAATCTATCATAGATTTCTGAGCTGTGGTTGGAGTGACATCCGGTACCGCCACATACTAGAACAGTATTTCTATACATATTATTTCCTCCTATGCTTCGTCACCTACAAGATACTCAGCGCAAACCTTGCCACCGAGAACGTGTTGGTCCAAAATTTTCTTTGCTTTTTCTGCGTCAACGTGAACGTAAGTAACCTTATCTTGACCGGGTACGAATACTTCTACGATGGGCTCGAGTTTGCACATACCGATGCATCCGGTACGAGTAACTTTAACGTGCTTGATTCCTCTATTTGCTACTTGGTCAACGAGCTCGTTAAAAACGGGTCTTGCGCCTGCTGCGATACCACAAGTAGCCATACCTACTACGACGCGAATTTCATTTGCTTCGGCTTCGTTGTCGCGGCTGATAATTTGCGCTTGCATTTTTTCTCTGATTGCTTTGATATCAGCGATGGATTTCATATTATTAAACCTCCGTTTATACTTTCAATATTTTCTTTTAGCATTGATTTGAGAAAAGCGATAATTTCCGGGCTATCTATCGGTATTCCCTCCAGTTCTTCTTTAACTTCCCTAGTGTCGAATACGAATTCCCTATCTTCTACAACGTATATCCACTTGAAGTCGCATTGCGGATACAGTAGCGTCGTTGCCGTTTCGGCCACGTCCCCAAGGGGCATTCTGTCTACGTCATCAAGAAGGAAAGTTGCCGTTACGGTCGTTCCCACTCCGAGCTTAGACTTAATGTCGAACGCTCCTCCACTGGTTTCCGCCGCCTGCTTTAGTAGCGGTATGCCCATGCCGACTTTTCTTGTCGTTCTGGTAGTTGTAAAAGGATCGGTTACCTTAGAAAGAAATTCTTCGCTCATTCCCCTGCCGTCGTCACTAATCCTTATAGTAAGAATATTTTCTTTCGCAATAATTTCCACCGTCACTAAACTTGCGTTAGCTTTGACGGAATTCTCTGCGATATCAAGGACGTGAAGGGCAAGTTCTCTCATTGTTATTTGTATTCAGAAATGATGCCGTCGAGTTGGTTAGTGGTTACCTTGCCGTATACGTTAGCGTTAACGGTCATAACGGGAGCTAGACCACAGCAACCGATACATCTGGTTTCAATAAGGCTAAACTTACCATCGTCGGTGCATTCGCCGGATTCGATACCGAATTTTGCCTTGAGAGCGTCTACTAGGTCGCCTGCGCCTTTAACGTAACAAGCAGTTCCCATACATACGGATACTTGATATTGTCCACGGGGACTCAAAGTAAATTGTGAGTAGAAGGTTGCTACGCCAAAAACTTCTTCAAGAGAGATATTGAGCGCTTCTGCTATCTTAGTTTGAACTTCGATAGGAAGATAACCATATAGCTCTTGAGCAAACTGCAATGCGGGCATTAGTCCACCGGGAACAGATTTGAGCTCTTCTAGTTTTGCATTGAGAGCAGCTTCTTGTTCAGGGGTGCCGGCAAAAGGAACTTTTGTTAACTTAATTCTTGCCATTATTTCCTCCAAAGAAATGTATTTATTCTTGTTTGTATTTTAGACTACGCGCTTACGCACGCGCATAGTTATAATATCACACGCGCGAAAAAATGTAAATGCTTTTTACAACAAAGTATTTTTATTTCCTATTTTTTACTTTTATTTTCGAGAAAGGAAATAAGCGCTTCCGCAGAAGGCTCTTCTAAATCCAAAAAATGCACGCCTTTGCCTATGCTATCAAGGGTGTGCGCGTCGCTATCGTGGAGTATCAAAAAATCGCTAAGACCGGGATCGCACTCTCCGTCGCAAGAGTACTCTACCGCAGTATAATAAGGTGGAATACCGCCTAGCATAGAAAGCATACCAAAGGCATCTCTATCTACGTGCGCGGGCACGCATATTCCGCTATATCTTTTTGCTAACGCATAGGCTTCGCTTTCACTAATTTCGGCGGCGGTTAAAAGCAGGCACTCTTCTACTTCCACTATTTCATCATCGGAGTTTATTACGAGTTGCCTACCAAAAACGTCTTCGCGGTTTTTTAGGTTGGTAAAATTGATTTTCTTATAAAACGCTTCCAACCTATCAAAGTCGGGGAAAAGACAAAGAAGATGCAAGTCTTCGTTAGTTTGTAACTCGAAAGCAGGCACTACCGTTATGCCCAAAGCATCCCCTACTTCTATTGCGGCTTCTACGTTTTTAATTGCATTGTGGTCTGCTACCGCCAAAATATCTATTCCAAGCGCGCTACAAGTCGCAACGATATTGACGGGAGTCATATCGTCGTCAGCGCAAGGCGACAACGCGCTATGAATATGTAAATCGTAACGGTATTTGGGCATTTTTATAGTCCGCTATTTTTGACTGCGTCAAAAACGGTAAGATGAGTGGTAATGCAGTTTATTTCTACGTCTTTAACCTTCTTTTCCAACAAGGGGTCGGGTTTGACGCCATCGCAAAGTATAACTACGCTAACGTCGGTAAGGGTGGCAACCGCCGCCACGTTTTGATTATTCATTATGGTAAACCATCCCGAATTTTCGGGGGCTTTTCCCATTACTACGGAAAGGAAATCACCGCAATAACCGCCGTTGATTTCTCTGCTCGCATCCGCAACGTTTACTATATCTGCATCCAAGTTTTTAATAAGGTCATTTAGTTTCATTTCTTAATTGTTGGCACTTTTCTATGGTGGTTTCTCCAAGCACTACGTCTTCTGCGAACGCCCTGCAACTAGGAGCACCGCATTGACCGCAATCGAGTTGTGGTAGCGTGGAGTATATTTCTTCTATATCTCTCATCTTCTTGAGCGCTAAACCAAAGTCTTCGTCCAAGCGGAAAATGTCCTTGACGTCGGGCTCGTGATGCCAATGGAAAAATTCTTCATCGAATTCGTTTACGTTTAGAGCATTCTTCATAGGCTCCAATCTATGTCTAAACGAACGCAATCTCGCTCTTGCCGCAAAGGGATTTTCTACGTTGAGAACACCGCCCACGCAACCGGAAGTGCATGCGCCCAATTCTACGAAATCTATGTAAGACAACGCATCGTTTTCCATTTCTCGTAAAACGTTCATAACGTTTTCCATACCATCGGCAGCAAGATATTTGTCGTTATCTATACCTAGGCACTCGCCACCGCTTGCCGCCCAACGAAGACCAAGCATGCCGGTCTTGGAAAGCTTTTTTACTTCCTTGATTTTAGGAAGAACGGGAAGTAGTCTAAAGTATATTTCGCTTATGGAAAGAACTCCGTCCGCAACGGGAACTTCGCTAGTAAATGGAGTTTTTAGCGCGTGATTCTTTGCAGGACAAGGCGAAATGAAGAATACGCCTATATCTTCCGCAGGAATACCCTTTTGGACGGCTTGTTCTCTTGCGAGTTTTAACGCAACTTCCGCAGGCGGTACAAGGTCGACAACGTGGTCGGCAAGCCCTTTATAGCGCATATAAATTAACTCTACTACCGCAGGGCAAGCGCTTGATATAATGGGCTTTTTTAATTTACCGCTTTCCAAAAGCTCGCGAGTTTTTTCGCTTATAAGCTCCGCTCCTACCGATACTTCGTATACGTCGTCAAAACCAAGTTCCAAAAGTCCCGTCAAAATTAAGTCAACGGATTTCAGGTTGTTGAATTGACCGAACAACGATGGAGCCGGTACTGCAATTTTGTATTTATAATTGAATATCTTGTCAAAGTCGTCGTATGCAGGTAGTTTTGCTTGGTGGGGACAAATTCTAACGCACTCACCGCAACCTATACATCTATCGTATATAACCCTAGCCTTACCGCCACGCACTCTTATCGCTTCCGTGGGGCAACGCTTCATACAAGATATACAACCTTTACATTTATCACGGTCTAACGTAACCGTGTGGATACTCTTATCCATAACGTCTCCTTATTAAGAGAAGTTTACCACCATAGTTACAGTCGTTCCTTCTCCTACCACACTTTCGATCTTGAACTCGTCGGTGTATTTTTTCATATTGGGAAGTCCCATACCTGCGCCGAAACCTAAATCACGAATAGAATCGGTTGCGGTAGAGTAACCTTCCGTAAGAGCAAGATTTATGTCGGGGATACCGGGGCCGTTGTCGCTCAAAACGATGACTATTTTATCCCTATATATATCGACTATGGCTCTTCCACCACCTGCGTGGATGACCATATTGATTTCCCCTTCGTACATAGCAATGGCAACCTTTCTTATGGACGCCGTGCTTACGCCTAACATCTTTAGAGTCTTTTTGACTTCGTCAGACGCTCCGCCGGCGGACACAAAGTTGTTGCCCGCTACGTCAAACTCTAAATGGAGAGCATCGCTCATACGGTTTCTTGATCTCCTGCAATTAGTCCGTTTTTGTAGAGTACTCCGCAGGCTGAATACATACGATAATCGCTGGAAATGATGGCGATTCCCTTTTGCTTAGCAATCGTTATCATATCGTCTGTCGGCACCTTACCGCGAACGAGTACGATGCACTTGATGTCCATCATATCTGCAGTACGGACGACTTGCGGATTGCAAAGTCCGGAAATAAGTAGCGCTTGGTCTTTTACGAAAGCGAGAACGTCGCTCATCATATCGGATGCGCAAGCAGAGACAAGTTCCATATCAAATTGGTCTTCTCCGCAGTAAACTTTAGCATTCAAAAGTTCAACAATATTTTTAAGTTTCATGTTTTTCCTCACGAAAATAGATTTTTATGTTATCTAGGATAAATTCTTCCTAGAGCGCGTTTGTGTTCGGCTCGTTTTTCTGCTCCGTCCACCTTCTCTCTAACTTCTTTGGTTGCATCCCCCGTTAAGAGATAGGTATCGAGTTCCTTGTAGGTTATGCCCATATCCTTCTCATCCGTTTGTCCTTCAAACAGACCTGCGGAAGGAGCTTTTTCCACTATACACTTGGGGCAATCAAGATAATACAAAAGTTCCAGGACTTCCGTTGCAGTTAGGTCGCCTATGGGATTAAAGTCGCAAGCTCCGTCGCCCCATTTGGTAAAGTACCCCATAGTTAGCTCCGAGCGATTGCCCGTACCTGCTACGAGATATCCTTTGCGTTGAGCGTAGTTATAGAGAGTTATCATCCTAAGTCTAGGATTGACGTTTGCGTACGCCATTGGGGTTTGAGATTCATCGAGTGGCTCAAGTATCTTTTCTAGCGCTTCTTTAGCGGGAGTAAGGTCGGCTTCCAGCACCTTTATGTCGTACTGCTCGCAAACGAGTAGTCCGTGGTCTCTGTCTTCGCCGTAGTTACGCTTGGATTGACAAGGCATTATTATACCGGTTACATTTGGTGTCGCCATACGGCAAAGGATACCTACGAGTACGGAGTCTTTTCCGCCACTCATACCAAGAACAACGCCTTTTGCGCCACTTTCTTGGAGTAAATCCTTAATCCACCTTACGCGTGACATTACTGTTTTCTCGTAATCCATAGTTGCTCCTTATATGTTTTTTATTTGCCAATCAATAGGCTCTTTGCCAAGCCTTATGAGAATATTATTTGCTTTGGAAAAATGCTTGCAACCGAAAAATCCGTTATACGCAGAAAGCGGTGACGGGTGTACGGTTTCCAACACAAAGTGTCGAGAGTTTGTAACAAGCGTTTTTTTTGCGCGAGCAGGCGCTCCCCAAAGCAAAAAGATAACGGGGTCTTCCCTATCGTTGAGCGCTTTTATTACCGCATCCGTTACTTGTTCCCAACCTTTTCCTTTATGGGAAAGGGGAGCGTTTTTTCTTACCGTAAGAATAGTGTTAAGGAGAAGTACTCCTTGCTTTGCCCAGTCAACAAGGTAGCCATTATTTGGTATTTGAGTACCCAAATCCGCATTTAGTTCCTTGTACATATTCATAAGCGACGGGGGAATTTTTACGCCCGGCTTGACGGAAAAACACATTCCGTGCGCTTCGCCCGGATTATGGTAAGGGTCTTGACCTAATATAACGATTTTTACGTCTTTGTAAGCGGTGGTTTTGAGCGCATTAAAGATATCGTGCATATCGGGATAAATTACACGACTGCGATATTCGCTTATTAAAAATTCTCTTAGATTGAGATAACTTGGACTATTAAAAACGTCCTTTAGAACGATATCCCAATCGTTTCCTAGGTTAACCATACTTATATTTTACAACACGCGTGCGTGCGTGTCAATAGTCAATATTTTTAGCCGGTCTTTCTGGGCGTAAGTATTTCACAAATATAGCTTGCTCCCATAAGCATAACTTCTTGCACAAACTTATTGATTATGCGGTAATATATAATCTTTCCATCTCTCCTATACGACACCATACCCGCATCGCGAAGGAGCTTTAATTGATGAGAAACGGTGGTTTGATTAAGGTCCAAAATGGTAGAAATATCACTTACGCAAAGCTCGTCTACGGAGAGCGCGGAAAGCATTTTTAGGCGAGTGACGTCACCGAAAACGGAAAAGAAATTCGCCATATCGGCAAGGTCTGCGTTTGATGGCAAATAGTTTTGTATAGTAGCAAGAGTTTCTAGGTCAACGAGCAAAGAATCCATAAATAACCTTTTTTCTTTGATTATAAATTTGTAACAAAAGAAAAAGTTTGAGCATATTGTAAAGTAACCACTTAATTTGTCGGAGATGCGTATGTTTGGAAATAACACCCTAGCTTTATTACTTATAGTCCTTTGTTGCGGTGGATGTAGCGACGAAGGCCTTTGTGGCAACAACCAATGCCTAGCCCTATTACTAATAGTCCTGTGCTGTGGCGGATGCGGAAACAACAATACTCTTGGTTTTACGGAAACTTAATTCAATCTAATTAAAAAACACAACGGCACAAAAAAATAGGCCTTATATCGATACGAAACGTAAGGCCTATTTTAAGTTTTTCGTTATGCGGGTGGCGTATGGTATCGCCCATCGATATCCCCACAAAAGTAAGGCATCATATATGAAGAATACGCATACAAACATAAGGTTTAAAAGGAAATAAAGTAGTCCTTTATTTTCCATATTTATGTTAAGCGCTTCGAAGTTCACAAAGAAAATATTGGTTAGATAATAAAGGACGAAAAATACAAAACAGGCATAAATAAACTTGATGGGATATGAAATATACCACTTGATTTTGTCTTTTTTGTCGTCCATAAAAACGGCAAGAATGGTGTATGCCCCACCTATTAAAACAAAAGGAATTATATGTATATTTGCAAAAATACCGCCTATCGCGCATACTGCAACGTAAGCAAGAATTGCTTCACGATAGTATTTTTGCGTAAGCGGTAACGCTATTCCAACAGCTGCGAGCACGTTTAACGATAAACTCAAATTGGGAATATAAAATGAAAGTATAACTGCTATGAGCGATATTGCCGAAGCAACTCCGGCAAGCGCTATTTTCTTTGACGAAAACCTTTTCACCTTAACAGCAAGAAATCAAATCGCCACCCATACATTCACAACAGCAATCTGCGCATATAAGTCCTTGACAACAATCACACGGAGTTATACCGCCATGGTGTCTACCATCATAGCCGTCGTCACGATAGGAGCGTCTATTGCTTTCATAGCCGTCGCCATTTTCTCTGTATGCATAAAAACCTTGCGTTTGAGGTCTACCAATTCTCTCTTGCATACGACTATAAGCCTCCGAATAAGTTTCGTTTTGGGGTTCTATTACGGTAGCGGTTTTAAGGTGCTCAAGAGCTTCTCCATTTCTACCGGTACCGGCAAAAACTATGGATTGCAAGAAGTGCCATCTTGCGCCCCTAATCTTTATTTCATCAAGTTTGGTTTGCGCTTCGTCATAAGCCTTGTCTTTGACGAGTTGGTCTATTGCTAGGTAGTCGTCCTCGGGCGTGGGCTCTATTACTTCCGGAATAATTACTTCTTTTGAGCGTAAAACGTCTTCCGCATCCCTGTATGCTTGCTCTATCTCATCCAAGCGTTCGCAAGCATATGCGCCTTCTTCACCGGGGATAAAGCGCTTGCTTTCCCACTCCTTGCGAGCGTTCTTGTATGCTTCATAAAGTTCGTTTTGAGATACCGAATCGGTAACTCCAAGTATCATAAAAGGGTCTTTTTGCATTTTATACCTCTTGTTTTTAGAACTTCTTCCGTACGAGTACGCAGTCCTACGTACACTACGTTAGAAAGGGGGCCTTCCGTAATGGTAATGTCCATTTTATCATATGCTCTCTTGATGTTTTCAAGATAGAAATAGAGCTTTTCCCTTACGACTTTTTGGATGTCGTCAAGGACTTTATCCGTCAATTCCCCGTCCACTTTTAGTGGGTTATAGTTACCTTTTTTAACGTCTTTTAATAGGTCGTCATAAGCGTCTATTAGATATATCCATCTACCTAAATTATCTGCTAGCGTTACTAGCAAATCATCATAATTAGGGCAACACGCTTTTGCTACCGCAACAAGCATATCACCGGAAGTTTTTGCCGTTGCATCAAGGTCTTTTGAACCCGATTTTTCTAACTCGTAAAGTTCCTTAAAACAATCTTGTAACGCCTTGTCAAGTTCCGGATATTTCTTAACCGCGCGCTTATATTTGCCCTTAATATACCACTTTGCAATGCGGTGTTTTAGGTTTCCCCTATCGGCTATATCGTCATACGCCTTGTAGTAGCCAAGTATGGTGTTTATATCTACGACACACTCTTGTACCGAATCGTTTACTACTACGCTAAACGGCTTACCTATGGGGTGCGCTATGCAAAGCGCTTTCTTAAACTTGGGCTCAACCTTGTTGTAGTTGTGCGCAAGCATCGTCAAAAAAGTTATATCATAGTTGATTGTAAAACGCATAAGCGGTGGATTTTTTCTTCCTATGCTCTTGCAAAGTCCACAATAATACGCACGGTATACCGCGTAATCCTTTATGAGCATATTAGGCTTATCTGCGTTAACGTAACCAAACATTATTTGAGTTCCACTAGTCCTATTTTGCGCTTAACCTTGCTTACGGTCTTCCTTGCAAGATATCTTGCTTTTTCCGCGCCGTCCTTTGCAACTTGCATTAGATAGCCCTTGTCTTGCATCAAACGAGCGTATTCTTCCCTCAAAGGTCTTAGCTTTTCTACTACGCTTTCCCCTACCGCTTGCTTAAACTTTGCGTATCCGCCGTCACGATAGCGCTCTGCGAGTGACTCCATACTTTCACCGGTCATAACACTCATTATGGTAAGTAGATTCATAATTCCCGGCTTATCTTCCCTGATTTCTACCGTAGTTTCGCAATCGGTAACGGCTCTCTTGAACTTACGCATTATGCTATCGGGGTCTTCTATGATGGCAACGGATGCGTTGGGGTCAGGGTCGGATTTGGACATCTTTGCCGTCGGGTCTTGTAGGCTAAATACCTTTGCGCCTTGCTTTGCAATATATGCTTCCGGCACGACGAACGTGGGAGAATATAGATTATTAAAGCGAGTTGCAATATCTCTGGTGATTTCCAAGTGTTGCTTTTGGTCTACGCCTACGGGAACAAGATCGGTTTGGTAAAGAAGAATATCGCTTGCCATAAGTACGGGATAATCAAGTAGTCCCATATTTATGTTATCTTCGTTCTTTTGCGACTTGTCCTTGAATTGAGTCATACGAGTCATTTCGCCAACGTAAGTGTAGCAATTTAGTATCCAACTAAGTTCGGTGTGCTCCGGAACGTGTGATTGGAAGTATATTATAGCCTTATTGGGATCGATACCCGCCGCGAGATATTGAGCGAAGAAAGAAAGCGCTCTTGCCCTATATTCCGCAGGATTTTGTCTTACCGTCAATGCGTGAAGGTCGGCAATACCAAATATAGAATTATAATCGTTTTGTAGTTTCAACCAGTTGTCGATGGCGCCAATATAGTTTCCTATCGTTATAATGCCGGTAGGTTGTATGCCTGAATATACGACTTTCTTAGGTTGATTATTACTGTTTTCCATTAGTATTATTCCTTTTCAAAATAAGCAAATATTGCTTTTTCTATGTCTCTTACTTCTACGACGTCGGTGTGGATGGGGTCAAGATACTCGAGCTCGGAAATTTCCTTTGGAACGTCAGTCATAGTATATGCGTGCAATTTCTTAACCGCTCTAAAAGGTTCCGGCTCATCCTTGCCGGATACTGCTTCATATACGTCGTGAGCAAACTTATAGGGACTTGCCGTAGAAACGACTACCGTCTTGGCAAGATCTCCCGTTTCGGTTAGATAGTTGTTGTATGAGTTAACCGCTACCGCAGTGTGGGGGTCAAGTAGATAATCGTTAGTTTCAAAGAAACTATCTATGGTTGCTTCCGTTCCTTCTTCATCCGAGCAATATGCCAAAAATTCGGGAACTTTGTCATAGATTTCGTTCAAATCAATCTTGTATTCGCCGTCTTCTTTTAAGCTTTCCATAAGTTCTCTTACCTTGCTTGCATCTCTATCGAAGATTTCAAACAAAAGTCTTTCTAGGTTGGAGCTAATAAGAATATCCATACTGGGACTCATAGTCTTATGGAAGGGACGATTAGTATCGTAGCTACCGGTAGTAAAGAAGTCGGTAAGTACGTTATTCATGTTGGATGCAACGATGAGTTTGCTTACCGGAAGTCCCATCTTCTTTGCGTAATATCCTGCAAGCACGTCACCAAAGTTGCCGGTAGGAACAACAAAGTTGATTTCTTCCCCTTCTTCTATTTCTTCACAACCAAGCATATCAACGTATGCGGAAATATAATAGACGATTTGCGGAACAAGTCTACCCCAGTTGATAGAGTTTGCGCTAGACAACGCATAGCCTAACTTTTCGAACTTATCCTTCGCTTCCTTAGAATTAAAAATTCTCTTAACTGCGCTTTGAGCGTCATCAAAGTTACCCTTTATTCCTAGAACGTGAACGTTGTCGCCCGATGAGGTTTGCATTTGCAACTTTTGTAGAGCAGAAACACCTTCGCTAGGATAAATGACCACGATTTCCGTTCCTTCTACGTTCTTAAAACCTTCTATTGCCGCCTTGCCGGTATCGCCACTGGTTGCAACGAGTATAAGTGTCTTTAGATCTGAACCTGCCTTACGGCGAGCAGCGCCCATAAGATGGGGAAGTAGCGTTAACGCTATGTCCTTGAACGCAAGAGTCGGACCATGGAATAATTCCATTATATACGTAGTTTCATCAACTCCTATTACGGGAGCGGGTTCGCCATCGAATCTTGCGTACGCCTTTTTAGCGTAGTCGAGAATTTCTGCTTCCGTATAGTCGCTTAGGAACATACCGATTACACACGCTGCGCGCTCTGCGTAATCCATGGTAATCATATTGTGTAAGTCTTCTTTGGTCAATTGTGGAAAAAATGACGGAACATAAAGTCCGCCATCTTCGGCAATTCCCTTTAGGATAGCTTCGCCGGCGCTGATTGCGCCAAGCCCACGCGTACTAATGAATTCCATTTATTACTCCTTATTTATCTGCAATTTCCTTTAAGAAAGCAGGTAGTTCATCGTAATCTGCGGAAATGGTCAAAACGAAAGTTGCTTCACTCTTGGTTGCAATAGCTTTGAGTCTTGCAAAAAAGTTTTCCATTTCATTAAGGCTTTTACCTATCATTCTTGCTACGCCGTCGATATAGAATAAACGGATGTCGTAGTTAGCTTCTATCATACCTTGTATAAAACCAAGAAGTCCGTCTTCGGTTTTAATGTTAGATTCTTTAGAGTTGGTAAATCTAATTTGATATTTGATTTCCCTAATGTAGCGAGAGGTGTCCGAAATAAAGACGATATCTCCAAGCTCCTTCGCAATACTGGAGTTCGCCTGGTCGATTATTCTTTTAGTCTTACCTGAACCTTTTGAGCCGTAAATAATTTTAATCATAATTCCTCACTAATTCTATAATCCAATAATGGAATATTATTGATATATCTATTGTACCATCTTTTAGAAATTTTTCAAGGGGGTAAATTGATTTTTCACCAAACCTTAACATTATTTGTGCTTCATAAGCTTTCTAAATCTTGCTTTATCAATTCTAGCCATAATATTCAAGATTTCTTCATCGCTTATAACGGTATTTCTGCCTTCAAGATATTCTTTGTCGATTTCTTCCTTGATAGCAACTACTAGGTCGTCGCGCTTGTCGATTTTCTTTTCTTCGGGAAGGTTAAAGAAAGCGTTGAGCCAGAATGCGATGCCCGCTAATCCGGAGTGGGAGTCGATTGCTACTAGCGGAGGACGATTTAGTATCTTTTGGGTGTTGAATATGTTGTATATTTCTTCGTCCTTGAGCATGCCGTCTGCGTGGATGCCTGCTTTGGTAAGGTTGAAAGCTCTGCCAACAAAAGGCGTGCGCGGAGGGATTTTGTATCCCAATTCGTTTTCGAAGTACTCGCCTATTTCGGTTATAACGCTTAGGTCCATACCATCCGTAGTGCCACGAATAGATGCGTATTCGATAGCCATTGCTTCAAGGGGACAGTTACCGGTTCTTTCACCTATGCCAAGAAGGGAGCAGTTTACACCGCTACATCCATATAACCACGCGGTTGCAGCGTTGGTTACTACCTTATAGAAATCGTTGTGTCCGTGCCACTCGAGTAGTGAAGAAGGAATTTCTGCGTAATGATTTAGTCCGTATATTATGCCGGGAACAGAACGAGGCATTGCAGCGCCGGGATAACTTACGCCGTAGCCAAGCGTATCACAACAACGAATCTTAATCGGTATACCGCTTTCGTCCATAAGTTCTTTTAGCGCGGTTGCAAACGGTACTACAAATCCATAGTAGTCCGCGCGGGTGATGTCTTCAAAGTGACAACGGGGACGAACGCCAATGGAAAGAGCATCTTTGACTATGCCAAGATATTTGTCTATCGCTTGCTTACGAGTAAGATTCATTTTCTTAAAGATATGATAGTCCGAGCAAGAAACCAAAATACCGGTTTCCTTTAGTCCCATCTCTTTTACAAGGCGGAAGTCCTTTTCATTAGCGCGTATCCAAGAAGTAACTTCGGGGAACTCTAATCCTAGGTCTAGGCACCTATTTACCGCTTCTTTATCCTTTTCGCTATAAATGAAGAATTCGGATTGACGAACTATTCCGTTGGGTCCGCCAAGCTTGGAAATAAGCTTGTATAGGTCTACTATTTGCTCTACGGTAAAGGGTTGTTGAGCTTGTTGTCCATCGCGGAAAGTGGTATCGGTTATCCAAATTTCTTTGGGACATAGCATAGGAACGTGCGTAAAGTTAAACAACGTCTTCGGTATGCTTTCATAATCGAACATTGTACGGAAAAGTTGGGGCTCTTCCACGTCTTGTAGCGTGTGCGTAAAATTATGTGTTTCTAATAGGTTACGCGTTTCATTATAAAATATCTTATCTTTCATAACTTACTCCTTGTCCGCAAATTAGTCTGATATCTTTTCTAGCTTTGCGGTTTGGTCTGCTAGCGCTAGCGCTTCTACCATTTGGAACATATCTCCATTCATAAATTCGGTAAGAGAATATATGGTAAAGCCTATGCGGTGGTCGGTAACTCTTCCTTGGGGGAAGTTATAAGTTCTAATTCTTTCCGAGCGGTCGCCGGTACCTACTTGCGTCTTGCGGTTTTCGGCATATTCTTTGTCCTTCAAAGTGCGGAAGTGGTCGTACAAACGAGAGTTCATAACCTTCCAAGCTTTTTCCCTATTCTTGATTTGTGAACGTTCGTCTTGACATTCTACTACTATACCTGTAGGTAAGTGGGTAATACGAACTGCGGATTCCGTCTTGTTAACGTGTTGTCCGCCTGCGCCACCCGAACGATAGGTGTCAATTTTGAAATCCTTTTCGTTGTATTCTACGGCAACTTCTTCCGCTTCGGGCAAAACTGCTACC
>JAZRAN010000090.1:0-3470 GCA_045634605.1 Candidatus Stercoripulliclostridium sp.
GCTGTTTACGACGTAATATATAATCCACTCACAACTCGTTTGGTACAAAAAGGAAAAGAAAAAGGACTAAAATGCGGTAATGGATTAAGTATGCTTGTCTATCAAGGAGTAAAAGCATACGAGCTATATACGGATACTGAACTAGATGAAATCGTTACCCAAAAGTTATATAATGATATATACAACGCAAAGAAAAATATAGTGTTTATAGGGATGCCCGGGGTTGGTAAAACAACGCTTGGTAAAGCTATTGCAACAGCTACGGGTAAAGAGTTTTTTGATAGTGACGAAGAGTTTACACGAGTTTTTGGCGCAACCCCAAAACAAGTAATTTTAGAAAGGGGAGAAAGCGAATTTAGGGATATGGAAAGTGAAATCATTTCCGGTCTTTCTTCCAAACTTGGCGTAGTTATTGCAACGGGTGGCGGAGCTGTTTTAAGAGAAGAAAATAGGCAAAAACTAAAAGCAAATTCTACGGTAATTTTTATCGACAGAGATTTGAGCTTGCTTGTTACGGAAGACCGTCCGCTTTCGGAAAAAGAAGGAGTCAAAACTCTTTATGAAGCGCGTTTGCCTATATATAATGAAGTGGCGGATTTTACCATTTATATAGATAATGGAAAGACGATAGAAGAAACCGTCCAATCTATACTGGACGCAATAAACGCATGATTTAATAGCCGACCAATATGCAAAAGTTAACTTACAAACAAGGATTAAAAGATGGGATTCCAATTGCGCTAGGATACTTTGCAGTATCCTTTGCTTTTGGCGTATCGGTAGTTAGCGGGGGTCTTCCTTGGTTTGTAGCGACGGTTATGTCATTTACGAATTTGACTTCTGCAGGGCAATTTGCAGGCGCTACCGTTATTATTGCTATGGGTAGCGTGTTTGAAATTCTTCTTACCCAACTCGTCATCAATTCAAGATATTTTTTAATGAGTATAACGTTATCTCAACGATTGGATGAGAAGTTTACTTTACTTGATAGATTTTTGGTTTCCTATGGAATCACGGATGAGATTTTTGGCGTTGCGGTTTCTAAAAAGCAAGCGGTAAGCAGAGAATATATGTATGGTCTAATTTTGCTCCCCGTAATTTTTTGGACGTTAGGTACTTTGAGTGGCGCAGTGCTTGGCAACTTTTTGCCGGAAATCATACTTAATTCATTGAGCATTGCTCTTTACGCTATGTTTATAGCAATAGTAGTGCCTGCCGGTATGCAAGATAAAAAAGTGTTTGTTGTAGTGTTAATTGCAATAGGACTTTCGTGTTTATTCTATTTTACCCCCGTTCTAAACACTATTTCGAGTGGCATTGCGTATATCATTTGCGCGCTGGTTGCTTCTATAATTGGGGCAATATTCTTCCCTATAAAAGATGGCGAAGAAAAGGGGGAGCAAAATGGATAAAACACTATACGCTTTCCTAATGGTACTTGCTATGGCGGTTATAACCTATCTTATTAGGCTAATACCCATGATATTATTCAAAAAGAAGATAAAAAACCGCTTTATCAATTCGTTGCTATATTATATTCCGTATGCGGTACTCTCCGCTATGACTTTCCCGTTTATAATATTCTCATCCGGGCATATTGTAAGCGCGGCGGTAGGCACGGCCGTTGCCCTTATTGGCGCGTTTACTAAACGTAGTTTGGTAACAACCGCTTTACTCGCAAGCGCAAGCGTTTTGATAGTCGAGTTGATAATTAAATTTGTATAAAACAAAGAGCCCCTAAACTAGGGGCTCGAATTTTATTTGGTATTTTATAATATTACTTTAATTCGTTAACGATTTCTTCAGCTGCTTTCCAACCTTCTTCAGAAAGGGGTAAGAAGGGCTTTCTGCAATCTCCCATAGGGATGCCTTGGAGCGTAAGGATTGCTTTTTCCATTGCGAATACGCCGTAAGGTATCATTTTATCTATGATGCGGTTTGCCTTAGTTTGATGTTTTTGAGCAAGAGTGATATCTCCTGCATTAAATGCGTTGTAGATATCAAGGATTAGGCTACCCATAAAGTTGTAGGTTGAGCCGATACCACCGTCTGCGCCCATGCTAAGACCACCGATAAGCATTTCATCGAAGCCGTTGTATACTACTAGGGGCTTGCTTAGGTTCTTAAAGCGTTCTAGGTCGAAAAGGTTTGCGCTAGTGTGCTTTACACCGATTAGTTTGGGGTTATCAATCATTTCGTTAACAAGTTCGAGCATACCGCCAAAGCCGTTTGCGCCGGGGAAGTTGTATATAATCATAGGAAGGTTGCTTGCGTTCAAGATGTCCTTGTAGTAACCCTTGATAGCTTCGCTACTAAACGAGAAGTAGAAGGGAACGACTGCGGAAACTGCATCGTAACCAAATTCTTCTGCCTTTTTAGCCATACGGCAAGCGGAGTCGGTAGAAATGGTGCCAACGTGAGCGATAAGGATGCTTCTGCCTGCGTTAACTTCTGCTACGAATTTTAGGATAGAAATTCTTTCTTCTTCACTCATAAGAACGGATTCGCCGGTTGAGCCACAAACGTACATACCGGTAAGACCTACTTCGATGTTGCGTTCAACAAGAAGTTTTAGGGAATCAAAGTTGATGCTTCCGTCTTTGTTGAAGGGAGTTAGAAGAGCTGCGTAAATGCCTTTGAAATCTTTCATTTTTTTATCTCCATTAGTTGATAATCGTAGTATATACTTGCTGTTTTAAATAGTCAAGCAAAAGTAAGGTAAATGTAAATCTAACGATTTATATTTAATATTGACATAAGTCGCAACTTAGACTATAATTTTATCATCATACAAAGGAGTAGGGATATGACGGAAACTCTAAAAGAAGTACAAATAGAAACGTTAGCGGAAGACGCAGAAAAAATCACGTTACCCAAAGAAAAGCAGGTTAAAAACAAGGAACTTATCATTTTCCTTTTTGCCGCTTTCTTCTATACTATGATTACGGGTATGGTAGGCTCGTATCGTCAAGAATATTTAACGACGTTCGTTGGGGCGGGGCTTTTGACGGAAGACCACGTTTCTCTAATTAACTCAATAGTAAGCATAGTGGGCTATTTCGTATCGTTCGGTATGGCGTTGGTTATAGATAGGAGTCGTTCTAGAATTGGCAAGTTCCGTCCACTTATTTTAATAGTTTCGGTACCTTTAGCAATAGTTACGTCACTTTCATTCTATCTTCCCGCATTCCTTAGCGATAGCGCAACGAAGATAATGGTATACTTCTGCGTACTATTCATAATCTACGGTGGACTCACAACCGTGGGCAACTCCGTTAATATGGTTGCTATGGTTATGTCTACCGACGATAAGGAAAGAAACTCCATTATGAGTTGGCGAAGTATCGTTAGCGCGGTAGGTAATTCCGCTCCATTGGTAGTCGTTTTGGTTGTGGGTATGTTACGTAAACCTGGACTCATAAAGAACGATGAAATAATGTATTTGGTTAGCGCTGTAATTTGCTCAGTTG
>JAZRAN010000091.1:0-6543 GCA_045634605.1 Candidatus Stercoripulliclostridium sp.
GGTCATGTACGCCTAGTACACTTCCGTCGAGAGTTTTTTAATTTTCCGTCGGTTTTCATCCAAACTAGCGTGTTTTATTAAATGCAGAATTCAGAATGCAGAATTCAGAATTAGGCTTCACTCCACTTCGTTTCGCTCACAAGGAAGAACGCTTACGCTAGTGCGAAATGCAATAATTTACACTTATTCCACTTCTTTTCCGATTGAGCGAGTTCATCGAGCGGGGCCGTTCCGCGTTCCGCGTTCCGCACTCCGCACTTGCAAAGCAATTGTTCCGCATTGCATTAGCATCCCGCTCTCTTTTTTGCAATTTTGGGGTATTTACATTTTTACGCGCGTGTATTATAATATTACTTATAAAGCGCGTACGCGTAATAATTTGTGGAGAATTACAATGGAAAATACCAACCTTCAAACTCAACCCAAAAGATTTGTTGGAAGTAAAGAAAGCTGGGCGTTAGCTCTTGCCGGTCTCGGTCAAGGTATGATGTATTCTACGATGTCGAGTTATATTTCCGACTTTTACATCAACATTATGGGACTACCGCTTGTATTCGTTCTATTACTTATGCTCCTTGCTCGTGTTTGGGACGCAATAAACGACCCCTTGATGGGCATCATAGTCGATAAAACCAAACCACGCAAAATCGGTAAAATGAAGCCGTATATCATATGGTTTGCTATTCCTATCGCAGTTGCAACCTTCTTGATGTTCTATGCTCCCGAAGGCTTTAACGTAACCCAAAATATGATTTATGCGGGCGTAATTTATATCGCGTGGGGTATGCTTTATACCGCTGCGGACGTGCCTTTCTGGGCGCTCCCCAACGTTATGACTCCCGACCCGGAAGAACGTGGTGGCATCATATCTTTTGCTAAAACCGTCAACGGCGTAGGTAGCGCAGTTCCTATGGCAATATTTATGATTCTCAGTTGGATACCTTACTTCTCATCGGGCGCATCACTCCAAGCGGAAAAACAAAAGTATATGGTAATAGCGCTCGTTTGCTCCCTAATCGGTACGGCTCTATATCTGCTTGCTTTCTTCTATCCCAAAGAGAGAGTTATTATTCCACCAAAAGCCAAAAAGGACCCCAACGAGCCCGGCACCTTGAAGAGAATATTCACCTGCAAGCCCCTTATGCTCGTTGTTCTTTGCGGTGTTCTCTCTAGCGGTAGATATATGATGCAAGCGGCTGCAATTCACGTTGCTCGTTACGCTTTCTATATTGGACCTAGCCTTGATGGACTCACCGGCGACGCTCTACAAAACGCTCTTTCCGGCTCCGTTGGTACGGTTTCTACCATATTCCAAATTTGTAGCGCTATCGGTATGTTCGGCTCTATGCTCGCAATGCCCCTTCTTTATAAGAAGTTCAACTACAAGCAAATCATTATCGTATCTTGCCTGGGCGGATTCGTAGCAAGTATCGCAACCACCGTTCTTGGCGCTTGCTCCATTTATACCAGCGCAAATTGGCTCGTATATCTAATGATACCTTTCATTATCATCCAATGCATACCGCTAGGAGCTCTTAACATCACGATGTTTGCAATGATAGGCGACTCCCTTGACTATCTTGAATGGAAGACCGGCTTTAGAGATAACGCTCTTGGAGCTGCGTGTCAGTCCTTTGTTAACAAGCTCGGCAATGCGTTTGCGACTACCTTTATCGTTATTATGTACCTAATCGTCAATATCGACCCCGCTCAATCGGTTGCTCAAGAAGCCGTAAAGACCATTCTCGATATGACGGGCGGACAAAGATTCGGTATGTTTGCTCTCGTATCTATCGTACCGGGACTAAGCTTACTGCTTTGCGCTATACCGATTTTCTTCTATGATATCGTAGGCGAAAAGAAGGATAAGATTACCGCGGAACTCGAACAAATGCGCCTAGAAAAAGGCATAACCATAGAAGCATAAAAAGGAGTTAATATGTTCAAATATCCCAAATTTATAGGTGGAAAACAGGTGCTTACTCGTGTTTATGATAACACGAAGGATATGCTTATGAACATAACCGCCTACAACCTTAAAGAAGGCGAAAGCATAACGCTTGGGGAAGCGGAAATGGAAACCGCCGTTCTCTTGCTTAAAGGCGATATAACTTTCTACTATGAAGACAAGGAAGAAAATGCGGTTAGGAGCGGTGTGTTTACGGAAGCGCCCACTTGCTTGCACGTATGCAAGGACGTAGAAGTCGTGGTACACGCTAACGCATACTCGGAAATTCTCGTTCAATCGACGGAAAACGAAAGGGAATTCCCGTCAAAACTTTATCGCAAAGATGATATAACTTCCTTTGTTTCTTGCGAAGGAAGATGGGAAAACACTGCGGTGCGCGACGTAGTTGATATTATAAATATCAAAGTTGCTCCGTACTCCAATATGGTGCTTGGCGAAGTATATGCTCGTCAAGGCAGATGGTGGAGTTATATTCCCCACGACCATCCACAACCCGAAGTATATTACTATAAGTTCGATAGGGAAGAAGGTTTTGGCGCTTGCTTTATTGGAGAAAAGGCTTATACCATAAAGGACTGCTCCGTTGGCATGTTCCCCGGTGGAAAGACTCACGCTCAAGTAACTGCTCCCGGATATCCTATGTATTGCGCTTGGATGATTCGCCATTTGCCCGGCGACCCGTGGGATAACACGAGAACAGACGACCCCAGATATACTTGGTTATTGGAGGAATAACATGAAAACAATAAAAATGTCCGTTGGCGAAGCGGTTATAAAATTTTTGGACAATCAATACGTTTCCTTTGACGGTAACGTAGAAAAGTTTGTAGAAGGCGTATTTACCGTATTTGGACACGGTTGCGTGCTGGGTATGGGCGAAGCGCTCGCTATGGGCGAACATAGCCTAAAAGTATATCAAGGCAAAAACGAGCAAGGTATGGCTCACGTTGCAATGAGTTATGCAAAGCAAAATAATCGCAGAAAGATTATGCCTTGTATATCAAGTATCGGCCCCGGCGCTGCGAATATGGTAACGGCGGCGGCTTGCGCAACGGTAAATAATATACCTTTGCTACTTTTACCCGGCGATACCTACGCTACTCGCCGTCCCGACCCCGTTTTGCAACAATTGGAGCAACCCTACGACCTTAACGTTACTACTAACGATGCTTATAAGGCCGTAACTCGCTACTTTGATAGAATTACCCGTCCCGAAATGTTGGAAAGCGCTCTCAACAACGCTATGAGAGTACTCCTTGATACCGCTCATACCGGCGCGGTATGTCTGGCGATGCCACAAGACGTGCAAGGCGAAGTATATGATTTCCCCGCAAGAATGTTCGAAAAGACCGTTCGTCGCATAACCCGTCCTGTTGCGGTAAAGGAAGAAATAGACGATGCTGTTGCGCTCATCAAGGACGCAAAATTCCCCTTGATAGTAGTAGGCGGTGGCGCAAGATATAGCGAAGCGGGCGCAGTTATAGAAGCATTTGCGGAAAAGTATAATATTCCCTTTGCGGAAACCCAAGCAGGCAAATCTACCATAAGCGCAAAGTCCCCTTATTATTTGGGCGGACTTGGCGTTACGGGTAACGGATGCGCAAACAGAGTTGCTATGAAAGCCGACCTTATACTTGCTCTCGGCACTCGTTTTACCGACTTTACAACGGCATCAAAGACCTTGTTTAACGAAGGCGCAAAGGTTGTAACAATCAACACTTCCACCTTCCACGGCTCCAAGATGCAAGCAACTATGCTAACCGGTGACGTAAAGGCAACTCTAACCGTATTGAGCGACGCTTTAAGCGGTTATAAGAGCGCCTATACCGACGAGTATGAAAACGCTCAAAAATGGTGGGCGGAAGAAATGGAAAGACTAACTTCTATTCGATATACCGAATCGTTGGTACCGGAAGTAAAGTCACTTACTCCTACTACGATGAAGGACTTCTCCCAAGCAAGTGGCTCCAAACTTTGCCAAACGACCGCTCTTGGTATCGTAAGAAAGTTAATACCTACGGACGCAATCGTAGTAGGCGCATCGGGCTCTCTCCCCGGCGATATGCAAAGAATGTGGGAAACCGAAAGTTTGTATACCTATAATATGGAATACGGTTACTCTTGTATGGGATATGAAATACAAGGCGCATTGGGAAGTAAACTTGCTTGTCCCGCTCAAGAAGTATACGCAATGGTTGGCGACGGCGGATATCTTATGCTCCACAGTGAACTCGTAACCGCTATCCAAGAAGGCGTAAAGGTAAACGTACTACTATTTGATAACGGCGGTTTTGGTTGCATAAACAATCTCCAAATGGGCAAGGGCATAAAGAGTCTTGCTACCGAATTCCGTTACGGCGCAAAAGCGGACACTCCCTTCCTTTCCATTGATTACGCAATGAGCGCTAAGGGATATGGATTAAAGACTTATACCGCAACTACGGAAGAAGAATTAGAGTATGCCTTACAAGATGCGTTAAAGCAAAAGGTAAGCACGCTAATAGATATAAAGGTACTCCCCAAGACTATGACGGACGGCTACGAAGGCGGTTTCTGGCAATGCGGAGTAACTCACAATCCAAGAAACAAGAAACAACAAGAGGCTCTTGACGACCTTTTGAATCATATTAAAAAATAACGCGAGGTAAATTATGCTAGACAAGAAAAAGATTAAATTAGGTATTGCTCCTATCGGCTGGACCAACGACGATATGCCTGACCTAGGCGCCGAAGTTACCTTTGAACAATGCGTAAGCGAAATGGCTCTCGCAGGATATAAGGGTTGCGAAATCGGCAACAAATACCCCACTAAAATCAATACTTTGAGAAGAGCTCTCAACCTAAGAAAACTAAAGATAGCAAACTGCTGGTTTTCTTCTTTCGTACTCACAAAGCCTTTCTACGAAGTAGAAACGGAATTCCGCGCAAAGTGTAAATTCCTAAAAGCTATGGGCGCAAAAGTTATAGGCATTAGTGAACAAAGCTACTCCATACAAGGTCAAATGGAAACCCCCGTTTTCGAAAAGAAGTACGTTATGAACGACGAAGAATGGGCTCTTATGTTTAAGGCTGTCGATAGACTCGGCGAAATTGCTCTAACCGAGTTCGGCATCAACCTAACTTACCATCACCATATGGGAACCGTCATTCAAACGGAAGCCGAAATCGACAAGTTTATGGCAGGCACCAACCCCGAATTCGTAAGCCTACTCTTTGATAGCGGTCACCTTGCATACTGCGGAGAAGATTATATGAGAGTTCTTCGCAAATATATCGGCAGAATTAAGCACGTTCACCTAAAGGACGTCCGCCCCGACGTTGTAGCGGAAGTTAAGAGAAATCACTTGAGTTTCCTTCAAGGCGTAAGAAAGGGTACCTTTACCGTTCCCGGTGACGGCAGTATCGACTTTGCTCCCATCTTTGAAGTTATCGCTAAGTCCGGCTATGAAGGTTGGCTCTTGGTAGAAGCAGAACAAGACCCCCAAATCGCTAACCCCTTGGAGTATGCTATCCAGGCAAGAAAGTACATCAAGACCATAGGTAAAATCTAACAAGCAAACAAGTAAAAGGAGAACTTTATTATGATGAATATTGGTATCATAGGTGCAGGTAGAATTGGTAAGGTTCACGGCGAATCCGTAATGAGATTTGTAAAAAACGCAACCGTAAAAGCAATAGCCGACCCCTTTATGAACGAAGAAACTATCGCATGGGCAAAGGGTATGGGAATAAATGAAATCTATACCGATTATCACGAAATCTTGAACGATAAGGACATCCAAATAGTACTTATTTGCTCATCAACCGATACTCACTCCAAGATTAGCCTAGAAGCAATCGCTGCAGGCAAGCATATCTTCTGCGAGAAGCCCATCGACCACGACGTAAACAAGATTAAGGAAGTTATAGACGCTCTTGCAAACTCAAACGTAAAGTATCAAGTAGGCTTTAACCGCCGTTTCGACCACAACTTTATGGCGGCAAGAGAAGCTGTTAAGGCAGGCAAAATCGGTGACCTAAACATCCTTAAGATTTGCTCTCGTGACCCCGGCGCTCCCCCTGTAAGCTACATTAAAGTAAGCGGTGGTATCTTCCTAGATATGACCATCCACGATTTTGATATGGTAAGATTTATGAGCGGTGACGAAGTAGAAGAAGTATACGCAATCGGTGGCGTACTCGTTGACCCCGCAATCGGAGAAGCAGGTGATATCGATACCGCTATTATCACCCTAAAACTAAAGAGTGGCGCTCTTGCAGTCATCGATAACTGCCGTAGGGCAACCTATGGTTACGACCAAAGAGTAGAAGCGTTTGGTAGTCTTGGTCAAGTTGCTATCGGCAACGATACCGACTCCCTTGCAGTCATCTCTAACGCAGACGGCGTAACGGCAGAAAAGCCCAAACTATTCTTCCTAGAAAGATATATGGGCGCGTATACTGCGGAAGTTAACTCCTTCATACAAGCGGTAGAAAACGATACACCGACGGAAGTGGGCGTTGTTGATGGTCTAAAACCCGTTCTAATTGGACTTGCAGCAAAGCTTTCACTAAAAGAAAATCGTCCCGTAAAG
>JAZRAN010000092.1:0-13500 GCA_045634605.1 Candidatus Stercoripulliclostridium sp.
ACTCTCGCTCGGCGTAGAAGGCCCCGCTACCGCCATAGGCTCGTCAATCGGCGTAGGTATATCTAGCCTTATAAAAAGCAAACGGTTTTCTACCCGTGATAAAGACGAAGTGACTTCCGTTGTTGCGGAAAGCGGTGTAACTTCCGCATTGACGGCTATCTTTAACGCTCCCCTTGCGGGCATTGCTTTCGTAATAGAAGAGTTAGAGCATAAGGTAAGCGCGCTACTTATGGTTGCCCTTGCGTTTTCTTCGGCTACTTCCCTTTTTACTTCCTACGCCCTACGCAAACTCTTGGACCTTCCCGAAAGACTTTTTGCCCTTTCCCTACCTACCCTTCCCCCGTCTTACTTTTGGGCAATACTTCTTCTAGGCGTTATATTGGGAATTCTTGCAACCCTGTACGTAAAACTAATAAAAGCGTTTGGTAAACCTAACTTTCTAAAAAAGATACCCGTAGTAATAAAACTCATAGCCGTATTTCTAATTACGGGCGCCACTGGAATTTTCCTTACCAACGTCTTGGGCGGTGGCTCGTTCGTCATAAGAGAACTCTTGAGCGTAGACTTCCCTTGGTGGATACTGCTCGTAATGCTTGTTGTAAAATCACTGCTTACGGCGCTTGCGCTTGCGTCTTCCAGTCACGGCGGACTCCTTATGCCCACCCTTACAACAGGCGCAATTGCAGGAGCTCTTTTGGGAAAGATGGCTTTGTTGTTAGGCGTGCCAAGCGAGTACTATTCTTTATTCGTTATAGCAGGAGCTCTATCTTTCTTCGGCGGTGTTTATCGCGCGCCAATATCCGCAATACTTCTCACAATAGAACTTACCGGCTCTACTCACGGTATAGCAACCATAGGCGCGGAAATAATCATCGCATTTATAGTCGCAGAGCTGTTACTCAAAATACCTTATCGCCGTATCTTTGATAAAATTAAAGCGCAAAAACCTACGCCAAGCATATAGCCCAATCAATATTTTTCAAGAACCCCCTTGACAAACCTAAAATTTAGATTTATACTACTAAAAACTAAAAAGGAATATGGTATGAGTAAGATTTCTCTTATGAGCAAAATAGCTACTTTTACTCGCTCGAATTTTAGAGCGATAGCTATTAGCGCAATAATTACCATAATTATTTCCATTATTATTATCCCTTAGGGGATAAGATTTTAGACGCTCGTCCGGCAAGACAATGGACAAAATAATAACTTTTTTACTAAACCACCCGCGGTGGTCTTTACTTTTGCGTATAGAATTGTTGCTCACTGCGGTTAAATATTATATAATATTAAGGATAAATTAAGGTAGCAACGCCAAAAAGGAAATTATGTATAACAATTACGAAATCAAACAAATCGCAACTCGTCTTAAGTATCTGCGCGAAGCTCTTGACGTTAGCGTAGAAGAAGCCGCGAACGCAGCGCAAGTAAGCATCTCCGAATATCGTGATGCGGAAGCGGGTAAAGTAGACTTTACCTTTAACTTTTTGCAAAAACTCGCAAAGCATTTCGGCGTAGATATCATCCAACTTATCACCGGCGAAACTCCCCGTCTTACCGGTTTCCAAGTAACCCGCAAAGGCGAAGGTAAGAGCCTAGAAAGAGAGCATGGTTTCGAGTATATTCACCGCGCGGCAATATTCAAAGATAAGAGCGCAGAGCCCTTCCTTGTTACCGCAAAATACGACCCGGAAGAAGCAAACAAGCCCGTCCAAGTTTCCACCCATGACGACCAAGAATTCGACTATATTTTGGAAGGCAAGCTCCGTGTTACCGTAGACAACTATACCACAATCCTAACCGAAGGCGACTCCATTTATTACAACGCTAATCTTCCGCACGGTATGGTCGCTTACGACGGCGATTGCAAATTCCTTGCGGTAGTTATCAAAAACTCCAAAACCCTTTCTGAAATTCACGAAATTTCTTCCGTTGACAGTAACGTCAGTGGCGTGGATGACAAGGAAATCTTCCACAAATTCATAACCCCCACTCTTGACGAAAAGGGTAGACTCGTAAAACTCGACTTCCACCCCGAAGACAACTATAACTTCGGCTATGACGTAGTTGACGCTATCGCAGAAAAATCTCCCGACAAGACGGCTATGGTATGGCTGGATAGCCAACAAAATGAAAAAATCTTCTCTTTCCGTGATATGAGCGAAGAATCCAACCGCACTGCTAACTACTTCCGCTCTCTCGGCATAGGCAAAGGCGACGCCGTTATGCTCGTCCTAAAGAGAAGATATCAATTCTGGTACGCAATGGTCGCTCTACATAAACTCGGCGCAGTAGCGGTGCCCGCATCAAATCAACTTATGGCGCATGACTACGAATATCGCTTTAACACCGCAAAAATCAAAGCGGTAGTTATGGTAGGCGACGATTATATGCAAAACGAGTGCGAGCAAGCGCTAAAGACTTCTCCCACGGTAAAAACTCTCGTACAAGTGGGCGGTACTACAAGAGAAGGTTGGCATGACTTTGATAGCGAAATGGTAAAATTTGACTCCACGTTAGAGAGAGTCGACACCAAGATAGACGATATTTGCCTAATGTACTTTACTTCCGGCACGGAAGGATATCCCAAAATTGCAGCGCACACCCAAAAATACAACCTTGGTCACTTGGTAACCGCTAAGTACTGGCATAACGTCGACAGAAACGGCTTGCACTTTACTATTTCCGATACCGGTTGGGGTAAATCCGTTTGGGGCAAATTATATGGTCAATGGCTTTCCGAGTCGGCAGTCTTTACCTACGACTTTGATAAATTCAAAGCAGAAGACATCCTTCCGTTGTTTGCAAAATACCATATCACTACCTTCTGCGCTCCCCCCACGATGCTCCGTTTCTTCTTGCTTGCAGACATCAACAAGTATGACCTTTCTTCTTTGAAGTACGTTACCACCGCAGGCGAAGCGCTTAATAGAGAAGTTTTCGACCAATTCTACAAGACAACCGGCCTAAAGATTAGAGAAGGTTTTGGTCAAACGGAAACGACTCTTACGATTGCAAACCTTGTCAACTGCGACATCCGCCTAGGCTCTATGGGTAAACCCACGCCCCAATATGACGTTGATATCGTAGACGAAAACGGCGTAAGTTGTAAAGACGGTGAAGTTGGCGAAATCGTAATAAGAATAGCGGACGGAAAGCCCTTTGGTCTATTCTCCGGCTACTTCCTAAACGAAGGCGCAACGGCAAAAGCAATGCGCGATGGACTATACCATACGGGCGATATGGCATGGCGTGATGAAGACGGATTCTTCTGGTATATGTCCAGAATAGACGACGTCATCAAGTCCAGCGGATATAGAATCGGACCGTTCGAAATCGAGTCCGTAATAATGGAACTCCCCTACGTAGTAGAATGCGCCATAACGGGTGTACCCGACCCCATCCGTGGTCAAGTTGTAAAAGCAACTATCGTACTAAAAGACGGCGTTGAAGGTACCGAAGAACTCAAAAAGGACATCCAAACTTACGTTAAGACGCACACGGCTCCCTATAAATACCCCAGAGTTATCGACTTCGTTACCGAGTTACCGCGTACCACTAACGGCAAGATAAGAAGGGTTGCCCTAAGAAAATAATAATCGTACTTAAACAAAAAAGTGGCTTGTATAAGCCACTTTCTTTTTTGTCAAAATCTGCTATTCCGCTACCGCTTCGTTTTCTTCGGCAATAGTCGCTACCGCTTCTTGCTCTCCGTTTAGTTTTGCCATACGCTCTGCGCGGATGACTTCCAGTTCCGCTTTGATTTGCTCTTTCTTCTTGCCCGTGTAATCAAAGAAGAGAATAGGTATGCAAGTGAGCAACATTCCCGCTGCGGGAATTAACGTTACCATCAAGAACAATCCATCACGGGTGGCTGTGCTTTGAGCTTGCTCTACGAGTATGCCGTCAACTTCAATAGGCTCTTGATATTTTATTGCAGTAAGCATTACGGAAGTAATGAGCGTTGCAACACCGGCGGACGCTTTGGAAATTAGCGTTTGAGCTGCAAAGCTTACGCCTTCTATTCTTTGTCCGCCGTTCTTCCATTCCGCATAGTCCGTGCAATCCGCAACAAAGTTGTAGGTTATGCAGTTGAATACTCCTAGCGGAATACCTATTAGGATTAGGAAGAATAGTAGTACGAATATGGACGCTACTCCTAGCTTATCGTAGCCGATAAAGTAAAGGATGACGGATGCAACTACACCGAATAGCATACTTGCAATATAGATTTGCTTTAAGCTAAACTTCTTTCTTGCGATAGGAACGAGTACCATTGCAGGTACCATACCTATACCTATCATAACGCTCATAACGGTTAGGAACATACCCTTTGTGATAAATGAACGAGCGCCGTTAGGATACAAGATATAATAGGAAACTACACCGCTCTCACTAACAACCTTTTCCGTATCATATAGATATTTACTGATATAGGTGCCGGAAGTTTGCGCCATAACGACGGTAGACGCAAGGAGCGCAGCGAGTATAAAAATAAGCAAGGGCTTATTATTGACGAAACCTTTGAATATTTCCTTTATGGATTGCGGTTCGGATTTTAGAATGAGTTTTTCTTTGGTGCCGAAGAAGGAAAGTAGGCTTATTGCGCTACCTACGCAACCGAATACTATACCTGCAATAAGATAACCCTTCTCTAAGCCTAGCGAGTCGGTTATCATAGGAACAACAAGCGTGGGAGCTATACCGCCTATGGTGCTACCTATACGAGCGATAGAAATAAACTTACTGCGCTCTCCATCGTTGGGGGATATTGCGGAAGAAAGACTCCAGAAAGGTACGTCTTGCACGGTAAAGCACATACCCCAAAGAATATAGGTAAAGTAACAAAATACCAGTTTGCCGGCATCTCCTACTATGCCGAGATATTTAGGGGAAAGGAACAATAAGCAAGTGGAAATTGCAATAACCAACGGAGAGAACAAAAGGTATGGACGGAATTTGCCCCACTTGGTTTGCGTTTTATCGACGAATATTCCCATCAAGGGGTCGTTGAAAGCATCAAATATACGAGCGACAAGAATTAGTATACCTGCTTGTACAGGGTCAATGCCTACTGCGTCCGTAAAGAAGATGAGCGCAAACGTAGACATTAGCGTATATATCATCGACCTACCAAAAGCCGATGCGGTAAACGACGCATACTCATGAGTTGCAACGTATTTGGTTTGTTCCATCAATCCACCTGCCTTATATATTATATGTTTGCGCACGCGCGCAATAATAACAATTAAGGTATCCTGTTCCAACCAAACGGATACCTTTTTAATTATTTCTTTTTATTTCTTTTGAAAGAGAAGATTTCTTTCCAATTAGAATTCTTATAGTTGTTGTACTTGGTAATAAAATATCCAACCACCGCAGAAACCACGACGGAAATTGCAACGACTATCCAGAAACCATAGCCCTTTCCTTCAAACGGAACGCCGGTATTCATACCCCAGAATGATGCGAACAACGTCGGCACGCTAATTATAACGGTCATAATGGTTAGCGTTTTCATTATGGAGTTTTGGTTGTTGGAAATAACCGATGCGTAGGTTGACATCGTTGAGGCCAAAATATCTTGATAGTTTTTACACATATCGATAGCTTGTCGATTTTCTATTACTACGTCTTCTAGTATTTCTTCCGCTTCTTCGCCCAAATCCCTATACATCTTGGTTACTCTTTCTATAACGACGGAATTACCGCGCAAAGAAGTAGAGAAGTAAACTAGTGATTTTTCTAGGTCGAGCAGTTGAATAAGTTCTTTATTTTTGGTTGCCCTATGTAGCTCGGTTTGAATACGTTGCGAGCTTCTATCAATTTGGCGAAGATATTGTAGATATTTAACGTGGGTGTAATACAAAAGTTGATACAAGAAAAACTCTCTCTTTGCGGTATCAAGCCCTTTTGCTCTACCATAAAGAAGACTGTGTATTACAGAGTTTTCCCTTAGGCAAACGGTTATAATCGTATTTTTGGTAAGCACTACGCCGAGAGGCATAGTTGAATACGAATAGTAATCTTCTTCTTCTTCGATTATAGGGATATCAAACAAAATTAGCGTATCGCTGTCATCCACTTCAATACGAGCTCTTTCTTCTTCGTCCAGCGCGGCTTTTAGCAAACTTTCATCAACGCCGGTAACTCTTTCTATAAGCTCGATTTCGCGGTCAGTGGGGTTTTCCAGGTGAATCCACTTGTTTTTGAGATTCAATCCGCCACCAAATTCAGGACTCTTTTCTACAATGCGTTTTTTTTCGGTTTGGAATAGTTGTATCACATTGCACCTCCTTCATTTTGGCAAAATAAAAAGGGATATAAGCCTATATCCCTTTTCGTAAACAAAACGGGTTGTCCACAACTCTCGGTTGTGGTATAGGCTTATTTGACTATTAAGTTTCTACTGTAAGGGTCGTCCATTATTTTACCTATATTTCTCGTATTTTTATAGCTAAAGCGCATAGCAAGTCATTGATATGCGCTTTATAAAGCGTTTAGTTATTTAGCAAATTTTTCGTCGTAAACACCTGCGCAAACTGCTAGACAGTCAAGGAAGATTTCCTTTTCTTCGCCGGCGTATTTGCCGTTACTTACTTCTGCGTCAAGGTATTCTGCGAACTCTACCAAGGTTGCTTCATCAAGAGCAGGGTCTTCCGCTACTTTGATGGTTAGTTTTACTAGTTCTAGGAGATAAAGTTCTTTTTCTTCTTGGGAAGTAGCGGGAACTTCGTCTACTACTGCAACTACTTCGGGAGCGATTTCTACGGGAGCGATTTCTACGGGAGCTTCTTCTACAACTAGACTTTCGTCAACTTTGGGGGTGGTAACGATTTCTAGGATTTCGCTGTCGCCGAGCTTGGAAGCAAGGATGTCTTCTATTGCAGCGTTAATTTCTTCTATGTTTTCGCTAATGAATTCGTCTTGAGTTTCACGGAAGATAATAACGTTGGTATCAAGAGCGTCTTGGAACTTGCGGAAAGATTGTTGAACTTTCTTGTATTCGTTCTTGCCTGCAAGATTTAGGAAAGCGCCAAAGATAACGTATACAATCCACGGAACTACTAGGGTGCCGAGTACGGGGAGTACTAGGAGAACCATAGCCTTGATGCCTTCTACGCTTGCAACGTCGATGCCTTTTACTACGTCATAGCAACTGATTGCGGAAAGAAGGATGCAAGCAAGGATTACGATGGAGCTTACTACTTTGTAGAAACCTTTACCGCTCTTATACTTGGGGTTACCTTTGCGAGCGCCTAGGCATTCGGTTTCTGCTACGTAGTCGGAAGGATAACCGATTTGTTGTTCTAGGAACATTCCCCATCCGCGAGAAACGGAAACAGGCATTGCTTGTATTCTTGCGTTTAGGCCTTCGACGTTTTCTGCGTCTACGGTGCCGTTTGCGTTAAGATATGCAACGGTGTCGTCAAGTTGTTTTCTGAACTTGTTTGCTTTGCTACCGGACTTGATGGCTAGCGCGATAAAGAAAGTTAGTATAACTAGAATTGCGCCGAGAGCCAAAATGTAAACGGCGGGTGACAAAGTGCCACCGAGACTTAGGAAGTCGATTTTTTCCATAACTGCTTGGATGCTTTCGATAATTTTATTCATATCCCGCTCCTACGATGAATAGTATATAGACTTATTATAAATGCAATCGTCAAATTTTGCAACCCCTTTTTTTATAAAATTTTATATTATATATAAATATATGCAATTTGGGGGCTAAAATTCGATGACTTCCCCCCTATTTAGCACGACAATTACCTTGTGGGCGAGTTTTTTACCCGTTATTTCTTCATACGCTAGGGCATAAATTTCCATTTGCGCTTTGTACCTACGTATTAACGCATCCGTATGGGATTCCGAAACCTTGTAATCGACCAGCATATTTTCATCCCCTTCTATGACAAGGTCCATTACGCCTTGTACGAGCGTTTTATCTTCTAGGGCGGAATCACGGAATATCTCCGCAACAGGCGCAAGCGTTTTTATTGGCGCGTAATACAAGAACTCTTGCTCACGCAAGCATTTGCCCGCGCGCGCTCTATCCCTAAACGAACGGCCTTTGATTACGGTGTTAAAGACTTTTTCTATAACATTTGCTTCAACAAAGCCTGCGGGGATAGTTTCTGCCTTTTCCAACTCACCAATAAAGTTACTTATTTCTTCCATTGAGCCAAGATTAAAGTCTATTTCTTCCATAACCTTGTGGTATGCGATACCTTTTTTTATACTTTGGGTTTCCGAACTCGATTTTTTATTGAATTTTATAGGTTCGTCACTAAACAATTCTTCGCCCCTTGCCATAATGCTTTCCGCATCCCTTATGGACTCTTTATTCAACTCGGTTACCGTATATTTGTTGGAGCGTGTAGTACTTTCCAGGCAAGAATAGGTATCAAAGAAGATAGGCTCGCCGTCTTCGTAACTCTTTAGTCCGTCGTTGTCGTTTCCTTTATTTAGCTCATCAAAGGCGGGGCTCTTGGTTAGCGTTATGGCGCTGTTACGCTCCGCAGCCGCTACTACCCAACCCAAGAAAGACGTCTTGTCTTCCGGCTCGACGAACAAATTCGGTACTCCCGTTTCGTTTAGGTTTTGGGAGCCAACAACGTACAAACGATACTTCGCCCTGGTGAAAGCAACGTACATTAGCCTTAACGCTTCGTCCGATTGCTTTTTCTCTATGGCTGTTTCTATAGCCATCCTTCTTGTAGTTTTAGTTGCCGTACCGCCTTGTTCTTCAAAAAATTTAGTACCTATACCGTAGTCGGAATCCAATACCAACGATTGATTCTTCCATTTCGTATTGGAGTTTGCTTCCGCGCGAGCAATAAATACTATTGGGAATTCCAGTCCCTTGCTCTTGTGCATAGTCATTATCTTTACCGCATTGTCGCCGTGAGAAAGCACGGGCATATCTATTTCTATACCGCTATCCAAAAAGTCGACGTATGCGGGCAAGTCCTTTGCGAACTTCTTTGCGCGGAGCAAATGTACGTAACAATTATAGGCTTCTATCCTAGAGTGTCTTCCTTGCGCAAGTAGAGAAGAAAGGTATCCCGACTCCGTCATTATTTGCTCTATGAGAGTAGGCACGTCGACAAGGGCGGAAAGTTTCCTATACCTATCAACCCTATTCAAAAAGTCGTCTATCTTGATTTTTAGTTTTCCTTCATACGCAAGGACCGCTTCGTGGAAGAATTCCAAATTATCGTAGTTAGCGGAGCGTATTTCCGCAAGCTCCCTCTCATCAAAACCACCTATTTGAGAAAGCATTGCGCCCGTAAGATAATGGTCTTGCCTAAAATTATCTACTATCCTTAGGAAACTGTTGACGTTATCTATGTCCGTCCTTGTGCTCTTACCTTCTACGCCTTCCGCCAAATATGGTATTTTATACTCGTCGAATATTTTGAGTAGCGACGGCGTATTCGTCGTAGAGCGGTATAAAACGCAAATATCGCCATATCTTATGGGGCGTGTTTCGTCTGCGCCCGTCTTCTTATTTTCTACGGTAACGTAGTCTTTGCCTACGATTTCTAATATCTTGTTTGCGATATATAAATCTTTATCTTTGGCTTTAACAGTCGCTTTGGCCCCATTTTTTACGGAGTAAACTTCTGTCAAGGCATCGTAAGAAGCTCTCTTTTCCGGATATACCGCAACTTCAACCTTGGGGTCGGGGCCGTTTTTATTGGGCTTTAGTCCGGCATTACCAAAAGCGTGACCGTTTTTGTAGTCTATACCGCCAAACTCGGGCGTCATAATTTCCCCAAACACGTTGTCTACAAAACCAAGTATTTCTTGGTCGGAGCGGAAATTTTTATTTAGCGGTACGTTTTCGCCGGACATAGACGCCTTATAAAGCTCGTATTTCCTAAGGAATATTTGCGGGTCGGCTTCACGGAATCCATATATCGCTTGCTTAATATCGCCTACCATGAAGACGTTATCGCGAGCAATCTTACCAAAAATCGCTTCTTGCAGTCCGTTTGTGTCTTGATATTCATCAAGGAAAATATAATCTATGCCTTTACTAAACTCCTTGCGCTTGGCTTCGTTTTGGAGAATTTGCAAGGCGTATCTTTCCACGTCTTCGAAGTCGGTTTTACCTTCTTCTCTCTTTAACTCGGCGTACTCCGCGCGAATTTCTTTTACTATGCCCAACAAATTCGCAACAAGGTCGCGACCTTCATCGTCTTCCTTTATGCTTTCCGCAAGTGGCTTATTAAACAAAGCTTGCGCCTTTTCTATCTCTTTTCTTACCTTTGCAACAAAGAATACCAACCTTTGAATAAAGTTTACACACTCGGGCTCCAAATCCTTAGGCAAACCGAAACTGGAAACATTTGCGCCACTTACCACGTCAAAAATTGTTTCCTCGGTTGCGTGAGCGATACTGCTTATAACGGACACGACTCCCGCAAGCACGTCTTGAGCCTTTTTCTTTCTCTTAGGGGGAAAGTCGGATATTGCGCCTAATTCTGCGCTTAAAGCGTCATAATGGCTTAGTAGGCGAGTAAACTTTTCCTTACAACGATTAACGGCATCCTTTACGGCCTTACATTCAAGTAGCGGTTTGTTTGCTTCCGCAATAGCGTTTTCTATGAATACGTTAGGACTTTCTTGCGCAGAAAGTGATTTAAGGATGATTTCTAACGTTTCTTTTAGTCCGCTCAAACTCTTTGCGTTGGAGTAAAGGTCTGCTAATCGTTGGAAATTATTGTTGTTTTCTTCTATTTTCCTAGCAAGTACGGTGTCGATTGCCTTGCTCATCATTAGCTTGCTTTCTTCCGCATCAAGCATATCAAGTTTGGGCGTAGTACCCAATTCTTCAAAGTATTTCTTATATATTTGTCCGCAAATGGAGTCGATGGTGCCTATGTACGCAAAGGGTAAATTGTCAAGTTGTTTTCTAAAATGACTTGCTTCTTTGACGCCCTTTCTAATTGCGTCGGAAAGCTCCTTCGTAAGCTTTTCCTTCATATCGGCAGCGCTTGCGCGAGTAAAAGTAAGCACTATAACTCTCGTTATATCTCCCTTTTTCTCTTCATTTTCCTTTTCTTGCGTGGTGGTATCACCTTCGTTTATACCGCCCGTTTCCAAATACCTAATGATTTTTTCTACCATAACGGTAGTTTTTCCACTACCTGCGCTAGCGGAAACGAGCATATCTTTGTCTATAAACTCGATAGCTTTCTTTTGGTCGTCGGTAAAATTCTTTTCCTTTCTTTTGGGCTCTTGAATAAGTTCCTTATCGGGAAGAACAACTTCCGCTTCCTTGCTATCGATTGCGTCGACTTCTAATTCTTTGCCGTATAATTCTTCTTTAGTCATTGTCTTCCCCCTTTTCCGTGGGCTTGTCAGCATCTTCGGGAATATCTACTTTTAGCGGAGTGCAAGCAGGCCTTTCTTCCCTTTCGTCCCCTTCTTCACAACCACCGCAAGCAACTCTTACGTAACAATGCTCGCAGGCATCCTTGCCTATGGGCGCTTTTTCTACGTTACCATTACCTATTTCTTCTAATGCTATGGGGATGAGTTTTTCTACGTACGTTATTGCTTTATTTAACTCTTCTTCACTCGTTTTATTCTTCTTTTCTTTTGTAGTAGCTTCGCCGTTTTTGATACTAAACCTTGTTGGTAACACGTTGGACGTCGCATATTCGCCTTTTAATAACGCGTCTTCATACTTTTCCCTATCAATAGCCTTAATCATAGGCGCGGAGAATATGAATTGTCCTTGGAAAGGCATTTCGTTACCGGCTTTTGTGTAGCCCGTATTGATTTTTAGGTAGAAAGACCCCGCCGGTTCAAAATGGCGTTTGACTTCATCGCCTTTCTTTATGTCCATAGCGCCGTTGCGTATTGCAAGAAGATAAAGATATAACTGCATCTTTTTGCCGTAATATACGCTCGATAAATCCGCATCAACGTGTCCCGTTTTATAGTCTATGGCAATAGCGTAATCTTTTCCGCCTATGCTTGCGGTATCAATTCTGTCTATTTTACCGCTAAACGATACCTTACCAAACGGAGTGTCAAAGCAAACGTAGTCGCCACCAAAATAAAGTTCGCAAGCGCTCGGCGTAAAGTCGCCTTTTAGTACGTTATCGGTAAGTTTTAGGGCAATTCTCTTGCTCTCTCTCTTTAATCTTTCAAAAAGGAATTTCGTCATTGTTTCCTTCGTTAAAAATTGAATACTATCGCCTTCGAATACCTTTTTTATCGCATCGTCGATACGCTCTTCTATTTCGCTACTGTTTAGTTGACGAATAACGTCTTTCGTGATGCTACCGTCTTCCGCCCTTTCCGGCGCAACGCTCCTAAAATATATTTCCAATACTTCGTGGATAATATCGCCTACGTCGGCAACCCTAAGGGCGCCTTCCTTTCTTTCTTGGAGTTTTAGCCCCGATTGCAAATAATGCTTATACGGGCAAGAAAAGTACTGCTCTAATTGGCTTGCGCTAGACTTTATCTGACCTTTTTTGTGGAAGGTATACTCAAGCGGTACTTCTTTTATAATTTCCTTTTTAGCGTGGACAACCTTCTTTTCTTCATCGGAAAGGGTGGCGTATACTCTCTTCCTAAATCCTTTTTTATCTTCATTTGCCATTCCGCCGTTCATAAGGAAGGTGTAGAAGGCGTTACCGGATTGACCTACCGCATCAATAAGTTCGTTTTCGTCCCTTACGTTTTCTAGCTTAAATCTTTCGCTAAGAGAAATAGGCTCTATGGGATGATTTTCGTCTACGCTAAACGCCATACAAATATCATTTATTGCTTGCGACGGCTTATTTTGGGCGCCGTCGAACTCGCATTCGGGATACCCTATATACAATTTATCGGTTTTCGCAATCAAATCTACGAACGCAAAACGCTCTTCTCTTATTCTATCGATGGGAGTAGGATACAAATGAATGCCGTTTTGACTCAACTTATCCATATCTAATGCGGAAATTATCGCTTGATATCCCTGCTCGCTAGGTAAACTGGTCGCCGTTGCGTTAAGGACGAAAATTGCCTTTTGGCCAAGTATCATACTTTCCCTAAGCGAGCCTACGAGCACCGCGTCTATATAGGACGGAATTAGCGCTATTTCTTCCGCTTCTACGCTAGAAACAAAGGTCTTGATAAAACTTGCGGGAGTTTCCTGGTCTTTCTCAAAAACCGTTGCATATTCATCTAATAAGCCTTTAATCCTTTCCAAACTTTGCTCGTTTAGTTTTTTGAGCTTATCATCTACGCTTATGGCTCTTTGGAAGGCTGACGTGAATTCTTCACCGGAAATAATATCTCTTATACCGCTTATAAAATCTTTTACTTCCCTTGCGCCGTCAAATTTTTCTACTGCGTCAACAAGAGATTGACGGACTTTATTAAGCTCGACTATGAGTTCTTTTTTTCTCTCTTCTTTTGTTTGGTCGGCATACTTGCTCGTATTAGGCCTATACTCAAAAGCCTTTTTGAATTCGCTACCCCTAATGTTTT
>JAZRAN010000093.1:0-12411 GCA_045634605.1 Candidatus Stercoripulliclostridium sp.
ACTACGATACTCACGATACGCAAGCGTGCATATACCTTTATGCATCTGCGCCTTACGTAACGCACGTTTGCGAGTTTGGAGATTGGTATAATAACGAAGATGGCACGTATAAGAGAGAATGTACCGATACCGCTTGTGATGAATTTGAAACGGCGCAACATACCTTTAACGATTGGGGCGAATACGCAGGTTTTAGTGGTATTACAAGACATTGTACTGCCGATGGTTGTGACGCTTATGAAACCCAACCTGAGCCCCCGCATGAATGTGTCTTTGGGGATTGGATGCCCGACGTCAATAACGATATGCAACATATACGCAAATGTCAATGTGGCGAAACGCAAAGCGGAGACCACGTGCTTGGGGATTGGACGATGAAAGACGAGATGTTCCATACGCACTCTTGCCCAACTTGCGGATATGCGGAAGATTTCGACCACAGTTTCTATGATTGGATAGCAGAAAATTCATTATACCATATCCACGAATGTATGGAATGTGACTATATTAGTAGGCTTCCCCACGACTACGTTATGGAAGTAACAAAGGCTCCTACGGCAAGTGAAAACGGAGAAGCTACCTATACGTGCTCTCTTTGCTCGCATATATATGTAGAAGTTCTTCCCAGACGAATTGAACTTGTAGAAAACATTGAAATCGGTTGTGGAGTACAAGTCCCTGTTGGTAGTAACGCATATATTCCCGAAGGCACCGTTTTTGACGTTGTAGAAGTTCCTACGGAAGAAGTTAGTGAAGAAGTTCTCGGTGAAATTGCAGTAGAAGTGGAAGGTGGAGTTAAGCCCCTTGCTATGTATGATTTAGCACTACTACTAAACGGAGTAGAAATTCAACCCGATGGCACAATAGAAGTAACTCTTCCCGCTCTTCAACAAGAGTACGACTACGATAGTATTACCGTTGTATACATCGCTCCCGATGGCTCTATTGAAGTTTGCGATACTATCGTTAACGAAGACGGCTCAATTACCTTTAAGACCAACCACTTCTCAAGATATGCAGTTATTGGTGTAAACTTTGGCTTAAGTGGTGGAGCGATAGCAGGTATCGTAATAGGCTCTGTTGTCGGTGCAATCTTACTTGCAGTAGGCGGATTTGCTATATTCTGGTTTGTTATCAAAAAGAAGAGTATGGCGGAACTTCTTGCAATCTTTAAGAAGGCCCCTAAGGCAGAATAAAACGAATATAATAGTTGGGATAAGGACAAAAAATAACACTCCGTTCGGAGTGTTATTTTATTTTCGTAGTAGTGTGATATAAAGTATTGCATAGATTATGCTTACGCCGTTTATTACCGCTAGCGCAATACATAAAGTCGGGAATACCGACGGCAAAAAGGCAAGTCCATTAAGCACTGACGATATCGTTACTCCAATATATACGACGAAAGCTAGGTCGCATAGCGCCGAAATTCCGCCAAGTATCATTAATAGTATAAAGAAGAAATTCTTGCGTATCATGGGCGATATACCCCCGAGTTCTTTATGGTTTCTTCATCAGCTGGAGTTGCGCCTACGTCTTCCCCCGTTGCGTAATATTTGTTTATAAAGAAGGGGTCTATTTCATATACAAAATAGTTTCCTACTCCAACGTCGTATCCTGCGTTGCTTAGGTACGTGTTATTGCTCCACTCGTATATGGGCTCGTATGCGTTGTATCCGCTATAACCGCGAATTTCCGTAAAACCTATTACACCGCCTGCAACGACAACGTTTTCTTCCGCAGTAATACTCAAAGAGCCTAGGTTTATGGACTTGCTAAGTTTTCCTTTCATATAGGCGCTAACACCGCCTACAAAGGCGCTTCTAATGCCCGTTCCACTTACTTCTACTACAATATTTCCTTCGTTTTGAGCGTACTCGACAATGGATTTTTCGCTGTTGTTTAGTCCCGATACGCCACCTATAAACGCCGTTGATAAACTAGAAGAATTGCTTACGATTTCACCTTTGTTTGTGAAGTAACTCAACGTGCCGTTGTTGACGGCAAACGCTCCGCCTATATGATGCTCAAATAGTGGGGACGTAGATTCCTTCGTTGTAGTAATCTTGACGTTTATCTTTCCTTTATTCGTTGAGTTGGTGGTTGTTCCTTCGTTAACGTAACCTATACCGCCCACGTTCAAGGTGCCGTATTCGACTTCGCCCGTTACGTTGCCTAGGTTTACGCACTTATCTATGGAGCCTGCGTTGGTGGTTGTAATACCGCCCAAAATGATAGAAGTGTTATTTTCAGCTTGTGTAGTAGTTGCCGTTATTGCGCCGTTGTTTTGGGAAGAAACAATCTTGCCATAGTTGCGCATCGTAATGCCACCGATATTGGGCGACCAATATGATGAAGAAGTAGTTTGGGTAAGAGTAGCGTTATTCGTTACGCCGGAAATTGTCGCCTTGTCTACGTTTTCTACGGCTATTCCGCCCACGTCCAAAGTGTCTGTGACAAGGGTTGAGCCGACTTCTACCATAGAGTTACTTAGCGTACCAACGTTAATTCCAACGATTCCACCAAATACTGCATCCCCAAATACGCCTGCGGTTTCTTCGCCCGTAGACGCCTTGGCATCGCCGAAAAGAGATAGGTTATATTTTACGCTTGAGTTTTCTACTATGCCTGCGTTTTTATAAAGTAGGGTTCCTATAACGGTTTCTTCGAGTTCCGAAACTTCGTTTATATTGCCACTGAGCGTTAGCTTAACTCCAGACAAAGTACCCGTTGAAGTGTGGGCAAAAAACGCGCCTTCACTCTTTGCCGTTAGGTCGAAGGACTCAAACGATACTTGCACGTTTTCTACTTTACCGCTTATGCTGTTAGCAAAGAACGCGCTATTTTTAGGTAGGTCTTTGGGAAGGTCGACAAATATTACGTTAAGATTTTTAATGCTACCGGAAATCTTGTTGAACAATGCCGTATTGCCACCCTTGATGCGTAAAGTACGACCTTGCCCGTCAAGGTGGATTTTAAAGTCGCCAGCTCCTATTTTAGTAGTTTCTAGCGTTACGTCGTTTTCTAGCGTATAGTATCTATTGCTTTCTCCCAGCGCAAGCTCAAAGAGGTCGGAAGATATTATTTTTAGAGGAGCTTCTTCGGTTCCTTCTCCACCTAGAATATGGGGTACGACTTCTAGGGAAGTAATAGCGCCACCTGCAAAAACCAAGCAAACGGCAATTATAACGAATACTGCAACAAGTTCGACAAAACGTGGTTTTTTGGAGCGTGGAACGACTATCGAGTTACCCTTGGGTTTTACTTCTATTCCGTGCGTTAATCTATATATCTTTTTAACTCGGTCTAGGCTTTGCGTATTGCTTCCTAGGTTTGAGCTTACTCCGTAATAGTCGGCAAGAATAGCGCTCATTTCCAGTGGAGTAATGATTTGATCGTTAAGATATAGCCTTAGCGATTTGCCTGCGCGCTTTTTGAAAGTTAGGTAATCTTCCGCATTTTCATCAACTCTAACGTATTCGTCAATTTTGGAAAGCCTATTTTCAAATTTGTTTATGACTTTGTGGGCAGAATATAAATAGGCAAGGGAAAGCAAAGGGAATCTACCAAACGACAAAGAAAAACTCTCCTTATCGGTAAGGAGTTTATCTAGCGTTTTTACGTCGTTGCCAATTACTGCAAGACGTATGTTTTCCGCTTTATTTGCATCATATCCGCGGGTGGATTGACGCTCCGCTTGCCATATAGTTTTGCTCATTATTTCTTGATTTTAACCTTTCTTTCTTGCGCCCATTTGTCAAGGATATCGTAGAGATACGCTTCGTTGACGTCGTCTTTTTCTATTATTTGACGGAGTAGCTTGTTGGTCTCCCTATACGTTGACGTCAATTCTTCTATGGAAGTCTTTTCTTGCGATATACGGTTTAGCATAGCTTCGCTACCACTCTTGACGGCATTGATTTTTGCGTTAGAATCAGCAACCTTTTCCGCAACGTCTTTGTTGATGAATTCGTTCATCTTCCTTACGTTATCATCATAGTTTTCCAGCGTGCGCTCAAGGTCTTTTACGTTGTAACTCTTGCGTTTTTCGTTTAGGATGGTTTCTAGTTTTTCAAGCTGAGTTTCCGCTTTATTTTCTAGGGCAGAGATATTCTCCAATTTGTCCGCAACCTTTTCTACCGCGCCAAGCAGTTTCGCTACGTCGTCGGTATACTTATTGCTCATTTTCATAAAGCGGTCGATTTGACTTGCTAGGTCGGTCGCCTTTTCCGCTTGACCGGAAAGAGTGCGGTAAATTTTTTCAAGGTTGGTTTTAGCGTCTCCGCTAAACGCTTGATTGAGTCTGTCTATATCGCCTTGAAGCCCCGAATACGTTGCAATAAAATCGTTCAAATTGCTTTGTATGGGCGTGAGTAAATCTCTGTAACTCTTAAACGTTTCTATGAGTACTTTTACTTCGTTGTCGTTCATTTACCTTTTCTCCTTTAACGCTTTGAGTTTGTTACCTAGCGTTTTTTGGTTTTCTTTTAATTCTAATAAGTCGCGCTTTAGCGTGTCTAAAATGAGTTTTTGCGCCACTTCGTTGCCTTCTAATTCCGTATAGAATCTTACTATATCATAGTCGAGAGCGCCACCGTCGTTTTTGAGTGACGCGTCCATAAACTCTATGAGTTTTAGGTCGCCGGAAAGACGGAATACTTCTCTTGCATCTTCATAAAGGCCCTTTTCCCAATAGCGAATTCCCGCTTCACGATACGAGCCGTAACGCACGTAATTTTCGCTCACGTCTATTCTTATGAGCGACTCTTGGCGCTTGATTTCATCGTCCAAATTGAGAGCCGTAATACGAGCATTTTCGTATTGACCGAGAGAAATAAACTTTTTAATTCTTTCAAGAAGTTCGTCTTCTTCTATTTCCTTGACGGAAAGAACGTCGTCCAAATGGCGTATTGCTTCCTTTACGCTACAAGAAGTAAACTGACGTAGGAAGAAATCCCTAAAAGTCGGCACTTCTCTTTCTTCATAGACGTATACGTTTGACTTCGCTCTAGAGATTCCCACGTACAAAAGATTAAAGTAATAACGATATACGCTATTCTCATCGGCAGTCTTTCGGTTAACCGTAATGCGCTCTAAGGTTTCCCATTTATCATAGTTTGAGGAAAGAACGTTGTAGAGAATTACGGTATCTCGCTCAAGACCTTTAATTTCGGAAACGGTCAAAATTTCCCTGTTTCCAAGCACTTTGCGCATATTTGCTTTTTCTCTCGCAGTAGGAACGATGAGCGTAAAGTCACCGTATTTTTTTGCTTTGAGTTCTTCTATAAAACCTTTGCCGTTTACCTTTACCGCTTGCGTTTTATGTTCGGTGTCTACGCTAATGCCTTTTAAAACAAAGCTGTGCGTACCGAATTTTTGAACGTTAATTTTGCCTAACTCTTCTATGATTTCGGTAATCTTTTTGGTGTTTCGGTAATTGTTTTGTAGCTCCTTGACGTCGGTTACGTCTTCTCTATACATTAGCCTTTTTAGGTAAGCAAAGCTAAAGTAAGACGGATTTATCATTTGTAGCGCATCGCCTACAACGAAGAGTTTTCTTGTAAGCTCCGTCATAAGCGTAAGATTGATTTCCGTCATATCTTGTACTTCGTCTAGTACGATTAAAGAGTAGGTGGGAAGTTTATTTGCGTTTTTGAGTAGCTCGCGACTTATGAAATTGTTGTCGGTGTAACCGCGCTTTTCCAGGTAGACCTTATAATCTCTTGCAAGGCGATAGATTACTTCACACTCGGTGCGACTAAACGAGCCCGCTCTTTTGGTGGTATACTCTTCTAGCGTGAGCGCATCTTTAATAGGAGCGCTTGGCTCGTTTGAGCCATAAATTACACCATAGATTTCTTTGTATATTATTTCGCCGGAAAGGTTTTTTAACTTTTGGACTTGACCTTGTATGAAACTTTCTTTCAAATAAGAGCGAGTAAAAAATTCTTCACCCGAAGGAATGCGCTCTCCACCAAGATACTTTTTATATAGGTCTTCAATTAAGAAATAATCTACCTTTTCCGCAAGATAGGAGTGGAGAACTTTTAGCTTTTCCAATATCTTGTTTTCTTCTTCTACTTCAAGATATATACCTAGCTTATTTTCTACGGCAATTTTTTTGTTGCCAACGTAGGTAACGCGTTTTTCTTGCATTGCCTTTATTAGCGCTTCTACGGTTTCGTTAAAGGCGTTGACCTTTGCTTGAGTGTCTATGAGAAGACCACGAGAGAAGGTGGAATATAGCGTTCTTCCACGATATTCTCTACAGCCGGAAAAGATAATTTTATCTATGCAAACGTTGGTTTTACCGCTACCCGCTACGCCTTGCACGAGCATATTTTTATCTTCCGTCTCTACTATTTCCTTTTGTTTTTTGGAAAGCATAGGGAAACTTGCCTTGTCCGTTCCCGCAACCTTATAGAGTTTTTTAAGGTCGCTTTCCGGGGTAAAAGAAGTGGCAATCGTGAGCGCTCCGTCAAAGTTTTTTAGCGTATCTAGGAAGTAAATAAATCTGCTATCGTTATAAAGAATTTCTTCTTCGGTAGTAGAGTAGCGAGTAAAAATAATATCTGTTTTCTTGTCGCCTTCAACGTCTGCTAAGGGGCGTAGCAAGAAATAAAAATCGTGTTTATGGGAAATGCTTAACTTGAATTCGTTGCCTTGTTTTGCTATTTCGTCCAAGTGTAAAATTAGGCTTTCTGCAAGTTTTAAAAGGAAAAGGTCGTGCGAGCGGATTTTTCTAATCTCTCTTTCGCAACTTTCCGTTTTGTATACGGAAGTGTGAGCGGATAGCACCGTTCTCAAAGTGGAGATTGAGATTTTTTTGTTATACGCGCCCATTATTTCCTGCTTTCCTTTATGAGTATGGCGTTGATGAGTTCATCTAGACCGCCTTGCGCCCAGCTTTTTAATGGAAGGGTTTGACCTATTCTTAGGTCGGTGATTTGTTCTCGTTCAAAGTCGTAAATACGCGCTCTTTCCGTGCGAGATTTTTGGTATGCAGAAGCTCGCTCTTTTTTTATTTGACCGAGCTCTTTTTCCTTGTAGTATTCGTATAATCTTGAGAGCAAAACCACGTGAGCGCGCTTGCGATTTTGGAGTTGCGAGCGCTCTTCTTTGCATACGACTACTATACCGCTAGGCAGGTGCGTAAGGCGTACCGCCGTTGCGACTTTGTTTATGTTTTGTCCGCCGGCTCCGGAAGAATGGAAGATATCCGTACGCAAGTCTTTGTCTTCTATAATTACACTTACGTCATCCATAATTGGAATAACGGAAACCCAAACATTAGAGTTTCCAATCTTGCCCCCGACTCCGTGGTGGACGCCGGTTTCGTTTTTTAGGCGTTGGTAAGAACCTTTTCCTTCCACGCTCAAAGTAATGAATTTTTCGTCTTTTTCGCAAACGTTCAAGGTAAAACCTTTCTTTTTTGAGTATGCTAGATATGCGCCCAAAAGCTCTTCCATAAGTGGTATGCTTTGTGGATTTTCCGCTCGCATTTCGACTATTGCGCCACGCTCGTCACGTTCGTTTTTAGGGAGCAATTCTTGGGATAGGCAAGCGTACAATGCTTCCGTTTCTTCTTTGTCGCCAAGCTCGATGGCGACCTTTAGCGCTTCTCCAAACGTATATGCGTCTTCGAGTGAATTTTTTTCTTCAGCGTACTTTAAGTATGCGCGATTATCGGCTATGATTTCCGGGCTTTCCAAATAGTCCGCAAGTTCAACGTATCTTACGGATATTGGCTCGTATCTATTCAAAAGTCCTACGATTTTTTGCTCCATATTAATATTATATCAAAAATATTGATTGAAATAAAGTATTTTATATATTTAATTACGCGCGCAATAATATCTTGAAAATTCTATAAGTTGATGTTATAATAAATATAACTCGACTTTTGGAGGCTAATATGAGTTCAGTATGGGGTTCCAACCTTAAGCTCTCTATTTTTGGTGAAGCGCACGGTCCGATGATTGGCGGAACGTTACACAACTTCCCCGCAGGTGTCGTCGTAAATTTGGATAGAATCAAACTTGGCTTAAAGCTTCGCCAAGGCTCTAACAACTTTACCGCAGCGCGTAAAGACGAAGATAGACCGACCATAATTTCCGGTGTAACTAACGGCGTAACCAACGGCGCGCCTATAACGGTAATTTTCTATAACAAAGACGTCGACGTAGTGGATTATAAAAAAGAAATTCCGCGTCCAAGTCACGCAGACTACGTTAGCAACGTGCGTTACAACGGACACGCCGACACTTTTGGCGGTGGGCACGGCTCGGGAAGGAGCACGCTCCCAATAGTCTTTTTTGGTATGCTATGCGCGGACTACTTGGAGAAAATGAACGTCAACGTAGTTTCGCACATCAAGTGTATCGGCGAAGTTTATGATGATAAGTTTGGAACAGAGTTTTCCAAGGAGTTAATCGATAGGCTCAACTCTGCGCCACTTGCTACAATCAACACGGAAGCAAGAAAGAAAATGGTTTCTCTTCTTATGGGAATAGGGGCAACGGGCAACAGTGTCGGCGGAGCCGTAGAAACGGCGGTTGTAGGTCTCCCCGCAGGATACGGTTCTCCTATGTTTGATGGACTCGAGTCCAAGATAGCATCTTTCTTGTTTGCTATCCCCGCAGTCAAGAGTGTAAGCTTTGGATACGGCGCAAGATTTGCTCACGCATTAGGCTCTGACGTTGCTGATAGTTTTGTGTTAAACGATGGCAAGATAGAAACGGACAACAACTACAACGGCGGTCTTAATGGCGGAATAAGCAACGGAATGCCCATACTCGTAAGTTGCTCTTTTAAGCCTACCCCAAGCATTAAGCAACCCTTTAAGACTCTTAACTTTGAAACGAATAAGGTTGTAAATCTGGAAGTAAAAGGCGAGCACGTAACTTGTCTTGCTCCACGCGGAGCTATAATCGCTACGAGCGCGGTGGCAATCTGCGTACTGGATAGCGTTCTTGAAGGAAAGGGCTATTTTGAATTGAATTCAGTAGCTGAAGATACGGAAAACGAATAATATGAAGACAGTATTAATAACAGGCGGTTCGTCCGGAATAGGCGAATATTTAGTAAGAGAACTTGCTAAAAAAGAGTATAGAATATTTTTTACTTACCTTACCGGCAAGGATAGAGCAGAAAAAATCCAAGCGGAAACGGGCGCTATTGCTCGCTATCTTAATCTTAAAGATAGAGAGAGCATATACGCTCTTGCAAAGGAGTTAAACAATATTGACATTTTGGTTAATAACGCAGGCATTGCGGAAATAGAACTTTTTACCGCGCTTAGTGAAAATCAAATTGACGATATGATAGCCACCAACTTGACGGGACATATTTTGCTTACCCAAAAGATAGCGCCAAATATGATTTCTAAAAAGTGGGGACGCATAGTTAACGTCGCTTCTATGTGGGGTATAACCGGCGCGTCTTGTGAAGTACATTATTCCGCATCAAAAGCAGGTATGATAGGATTTACCAAAGCGCTTGCTAAGGAATTAGGACTTTCCGGCATAACGGTTAACTGTGTTGCTCCTGGCCTTATCGAAACGCCTATGAGTGAAATTTTGGATGAAGAAACCAAGAAGGCATTTTCGGAAACGCTTCCGCTTCCAAGAGTAGGTTTACCCAAAGACGTATCTCGCGCAATCGAGTATTTTATTGACGAAGACACGTCCTACGTAACGGGACAGGTCCTAGCCGTCGACGGAGGTTATACTATCTAATGTATAAAATTTTATTCGTTTGTCACGGCAATATTTGTCGCTCGCCTATGGCGGAATTTATTATGAAAGACATAGTGGAAAAGGAGGGCGTAAGCCATCTTTTTCATATAGAGTCCTGCGCTTGTCATACGGATGCTTTGGGATGTAGACCGCATCGTGGTACAAGGGCAAAACTTGCGGAAGTCGGTATATCGACCGAAGGCAAAGTGGCAAGGCTTATCCGCTATGACGATTATGCGGAGTTTGATTATATCGTAGGTATGGACCGATATAATATTTACGATATGGAAGAAAAGTTTAGGGGAGACCCCGAAGGTAAAGTTAAACTGCTGCTTGATTATGCAGGGCTAAAGCGTGACGTTGCGGATCCTTGGTATACCCATAACTTTGACGACACGTATAACGATTGCGTAATGGGATGCAAAGCGCTCTTTAATTTTATAATGAAGAAAGATAGATAGGAGAGGGGAATGTCAGTTTTTTCGAAGGCTAAAGACAAAGTAAAAGGGCTTGCGGTCAACGGGTATGGATTTGTCAAAGAGCATTGGAATAGACCGCTTAATGGGGAATACCTTAGCATAAAAGAGTTTTTATCTTATTGTTTTGGCAATATGGGTATTAGCGCGTTTACTTTTATAGCGGGCGAAACTATTGCTTTTACGGCGGGTTATTTTTGTGGTTCCATAATGGGCATATCGCTTATGGACTTTTCCATAATCTCCATTATAGCGTTAATAGTAAAGTACGCTACCATTTATATGGAACCGCTCACAATGACGGTTTTTGAAAACTTAGGCAAGGTAGATAGGAAAACTGCCATAAGATGTATAATCGCATATTCGGTAACCATACTCCTTGGTATAGGATGCTATTGTATACCTTCTACAACTTGGGGGATGGATACAAAAATCATAAAGGGCCTACCGCAAATCGTTGGTAACATATTAATAATTAGTGGCGCAGGCAACTTTGTAAATTGGTTTGTTCGCTCCAAGTTGTGTAGGAAATTTGGTAGGTATAAACCGTTTATGCTACTTTATGGCATACCGGTAGCAGTGCTAACAAGTTTGATACCTTTTGTTCCCGCAACCCTTGAGTATACAACCAAACTCGTTCTATTGCACGCGCTGTTTACGCTCCGCTCACGTTTTACCGCTCTATATAGCGACAACTCTATCGCTATCGTTGCCGTCATTACGCCCAACTCGGTTGAACGCCAAAAGGTCTATTCGATAGGCGGAATAGCAATAGGTCTACTCCGTTCTATTTTTAGAATTATTTTCCCGATGATGATAGTTGTTACGGGCGGTTATTTGGATATCCGCTCCTATCAAATCTTTATTCCCGTACTATCCGCAATAAGTTGCGCCGCAGGTTTCTTGTTTGCGCAAGTGCAAGAAAGAATTGCGGAAAATTATGAAACTAAGCCGAAGGTAAAGTTTGGTACTGCTGCGAAGAAACTCTTAAAGAATAAGTTCTTCTGGATAATAAATATTTGCGCCATATTCGAAGGTTGGAACGCATACGCCGATGGCGTTATGAATTACTTCCTAATCTATAACTTGCGTTTAGAGTGGATTAGCGGAATAGTTGGCATAGTAGGTATTACTTCCGTAATAGGAAATCTGGCGACACCCGTACTCATAAAGAGATTTGAAAAACGCACGGTACTCCTTGTAGTGCGTGTAACGTGGATAGTGGTTACCGCGGGCTATTTGCTTGCAATCAAGTTTGATAGCGTTGCCTTACTCATATTGTTTGTTTTCATAAGAAGCGCGCTTACGGCATGCTCAAATGGTATTTCTAGGAGCCTAAATGCAGATATACTAGACTATCATCAATGGAAGACGGGAGAGAGAGCAGACAACATGGTTACTATGTTCGGCTGGTTTACTACGCCACTCACCACAACGATAGGACTCATAATTCCTATGTTCTTTGAAAAGGTCGGCTTTACTTCCGACTGGGACGTAATGTTCGATAGCGGTATATTCCAAGACGTAACTATGATATACGTTATAGTTGCGGTAATAGCGCTAACCGGCTCTACTATACCTTATATATTCTATAATCTAACAAGGGCGGAGCACGCAAAATGCGTAAGGGAAATACGCGAACGGGTAGAATTGGAAAGGCAGGCTTTGGACAATTCAAGCGGAGAGTTGGCTCTTGCCGTAGCTGGCTCGGATGCGTGTGAAACGATTGTCGAAGAAGAAGTAGTAACGGAAGGGGGACTAAACGATGAAGAATAGCACTAAAAAAGTAGTAGGCATAGTTGGTCTTCTCATCTTGGCGGTTGCGTTTAGCGGTATGCTTGCCGGATGCAACAATACTTGGGAAAATAATATCGAGTACGTTGTGGAAGAAAATGGAGAAATAACGATATCCGGCTATACCGACAGCACGCTCATACACGAAATTACCATTCCCGATGAAATCGATGGCAAACCCGTAACGAAGATAGGAGCGCAAGGCATAGTTAATGCAGAAAATTTATATACCATATACATTGGTAAAAACGTCAAAGAAATACACACTTGGGGGTTCACTAATCTACAAGGATTAGGCGCTGATGAATACGGCAAAAACGGAAAAGGCTTTGTCGTCGACCCCGAAAACCCTTATTTTACCGCAGTTGACGGAGTATTGTTTAACAAGGATATGACGGAACTTA
>JAZRAN010000094.1:0-5362 GCA_045634605.1 Candidatus Stercoripulliclostridium sp.
TTTCAAACGAGCCTAAAGCAACCGAGCTATCGGTGTGATTTTTGAGTAATTGATATATTGCAAGCGGTCTTATCTTTTGATTTTCTTTCATTATTCTTCTTCCGGTACAAAATATTTTAGCGCTTCTAGATAGCCGTCAAAGCCTTTTCCAACTATAACCTTTTCCGCATAAAGAGAAATATAGGAAAACTTCCTAAACTCTTCTCTTTCATTTATATTAGTAAGATGTACTTCTACCGTAGGAATTCCAACCGTCTTTAATGCGTCCAAAATAGCAACGGAAGTGTGGGTATAAGCGCCGGCGTTTATGATTATGCCGTCGTAATTTTGATACGCGTCTTGTATCCAAGTGACGAGCTCGCCTTCGTGATTACTTTGCATAACAGTTGCCGATAATCCAAGTTTTTTTGCGTTGAATTGTATGAATTCATACAAATCTTGATAATCGCGCTTACCATAGATAAGTGGCTCTCTTATGCCAAGCATATTTAGATTGGGTCCGTTTAATACTAATATCTTTTTCATGAGAAATACTCCTTTAAATCTATGAGAGCCTTCTTTTCTACCTTACAGTCGCCTATTCCTTTCATAGTAACCAAATGAACGTAGTCGCCGTCCGCTTTTTTATCAACCTTTGCGATTTCAGAAAGGTCTTCTACTGCGTAGGGTAATTCTTTAACAAGTTCGTATTGCTCGTATAGTTTAATCAAACTTTCCAAGTCGCTTTCGCTCAAATTCCCAAGTTTATTTTCCGCTTTTGCAATCGCCATCAATCCAATAGCAACGGCTCTTCCGTGAGAAATCGTAAAATTAGAAAGTTTTTCTACTCCGTGCGCTATGGTATGTCCTAGGTTTAATAGCCTTCTTACTCCGCCTTCTCTTTCGTCAGTTTCTACTATATCACGCTTGTAACCGACGCAAAGTTCGATAATTCTTTCCAAATTGTTTTCTATCCCTTTTTCCAAAAGGTTATAGACTTCTCCACCCGTTAGACAAGCGTATTTCACCAACTCGCCAAGACCGTTTTCCCGCTCTTTTTGCGGTAAAGTATCTAGCGTTAACACGTCCGCAACGACAAGTGAAGGTTGCCAAAATGCTCCGACCAAATTCTTGCCTGCATCCAAGTTGATAGCCGTCTTTCCACCTACGCTACTGTCTATTTGCGCAAGCAAAGTTGTGGGAACTTGTACGAATTTTATACCACGAAGATAAGTAGCCGATACAAAACCAGCCAAGTCGCCAACAACACCGCCACCAAGAGCAACGATGCCGTCAGTCCTAGTAAAACCACCATCCGCAAGATAATTCAAAACGTCAAAATATACGGATGCGCTTTTGCTTTTTTCCCCGTTTTCTACAACGAAAAACTCGACTTCATACCCTGCCTCCGCAAGCGACTCCGCAACAATTCCACCATAAAGGGGGCAGACGATATCATCCGTTACGATTAAAAGACGCTTTGAATTGAGAACGCCTTTTACCAATTCGCCAATGCGAGAAATCAGCCCTTCCCCAACCAAAACGTTATATGGTCTTCCTACGTTTACTGCTATCGACTCCATATATTACTCCTAACATAGTAAGGATATATTACAACGCGCACGCGTAGTTTGTCAAGTACAAAAAAAGTAGCAACCATAGGTTGCCACTTTTTAAAGAAATACATTCATTTTTGGAGAGATAAGTTAGTTAGACTTATTTTTTGAAATATCTGTTTAGGAGACCAAGGAAAGCTTTGCCATGACGAGCTTCATCACGAGCCATTTCGTGTACGGTGTCATGGATAGCGTCAAGATTGAGTTCCTTTGCGCGTTTTGCAAGGTCAAATTTGCCTGCGGTTGCGCCGTTTTCTGCATCAACGCGAAGTTCAAGATTCTTTTTGGTAGAATCGGTTACTACTTCACCAAGAAGTTCTGCGAATTTTGCTGCGTGTTCTGCTTCTTCCCAAGCTGCCTTTTCGTAGTACAAGCCGATTTCGGGATAGCCTTCACGGTGAGCAACGCGAGCCATTGCTAGGTACATACCTACTTCGGTGCATTCTCCTTCAAAGTTAGCGCGAAGGTCCATGATGATATCTTCTCTTGCGCCTTTTGCGATGCCGATAACGTGCTCAGCTGCCCAGCTCATTTCGCCTTCTTGCTTGGTGAATTTTTCTGCGGGTGCTTTGCAGAGAGGGCATCTTTCCGGAGCGGAATCGCCTTCATGAGTGTAACCACAAACGTTGCATACGTATTTTGCCATAGTTGTTTCTCCTTTTTCTTCAATGTTTTTATTAGTATTTAGGGTTGCAGGTTTATCTGCGTTATTGACTTTTTTATAGACGCCTACGTGCTTACAAACTGGACATTCTTCATCATCTCTAGGTTTGGTAGAGCGAGTGTGTCCGCATATTATACACTCGTATCCTTCCTTGCCCTTTTGCCTTAGGTGCGTCCTATAATACTCGTAGGTTACAGGCGATGAATCGTAGGCTTTTTCTTCCGTTACTTTTGCAATAAATAAGGTGTGTGACCCTACGTCTATTTCTTCTACTACTTCTAGGTTTAGGTAACCACAAACGCCGTTCTCTACTACCTTACAGCCGTTTGTGGTGACCTTTGCTTCTATGCCGTTGAACTTATCGACGGCTCTTCCCGACTGCATTCCAAAAGTCTTTATCAAGTCGGGGTCGACGTCCATAGAGAGAATTGAGACGGTTGCTTTGCCCGTTTTCTTTAGGACGTCGTGAGTGTAGTTTACCTTGTTTAGGGCTAACGATACTTTGTCGTTTGACTGTTGCACTAGGGTGTTACAAATGCAACCCGTATGCTTTTCGTCATTGACTGCAACAAGATATAAACCATAACTTATTTTAAATAGCGCGCTCATGCTTACACCTATCACAGATTCCTACGAATAGGACTTCCGTTCCTTCTATTTTATAACCCGTGGAATCTTCTACTCTTCTTTCCAACATATCCAAGTCTTTCGCCGGAACGTCGAGCACTTGACCACAATGCTTACAGCGGAAGTGTGCGTGTAATCCTATCGTCTTGTCGTACCTATCTCCCGCGTTCAATATAGATACTTCCCTAATTTTGCCCATTTCAACCAAAACTTTTAGGTTTCTATATACGGTTCCAAGACTGATTTCCGGCATTATCTCTCTGCAACGAAAATAGATAGTTTCCGCGCTGGGATGGTCGCAAGATGCTTCTACTACTTTGAGAACGGTGTTTCTTTGGTTCGTATTTCTCACTTTCGACCCCCTTTTGCTTATCGCTATTAGTAACTATTACTATTAAATCATACCTTCCAATATTTGTCAATAGATTTTATGAAAATTTTTAAAAATTATTTCTACAAATAAAAAAGAGCCTAAATTGGCTCTTTAAACACTATTGGATTTCATTACCACATTCATCCACTAAACCTAATAAGAAATCAGCTGATACGGCGAAATATCTTGCTAGCTTTGCAATATAATTTGCTTTTGGCTCATAGATATCTCTCTCCCAATACGAAATTGAGCTAACGTCAACGCCTATTTCCTTAGCTACTTCAATTTGAGAAACCCCTTTTGATATTCTTAATTCTTTTAATCGTTCTCCATACGTCATATTCTCATTATATGAGAAAACTCAATATTAGTCTTGACTTTTGAGTTTTCTCAACATATAATTTATTTGAGTTTACTCAAATACGGGACAGTGGGGATTGTTTTAATGCACAAATTTCTTAAAAAAGCTCTTATTTTATTGACGATATTCGTTTTTGCCATTTGTCTTCTTACTGCTTGCAATAAAGCCATAAAATTCAAAATTAATTTTATCGTTGATGATATAACATACTTCTCGTTAGATATGGAAGACAACAACCCAATCGAACTTCCTTCCAATCCTAGCAAAGAAGACTATACTTTTGACGGGTGGTATTGGGATAAAGATATATGGCAACAACCCTTCACTGCGAACTCTCTTCTTGATGTTCCCCTATCGTCAGATATTAATGTCTACGCCAAATTCAATCATAATCACAATGATAATGATTGGATTACAATTTCGACAAACCCTGCGACTGAAGATTCTGAAGGATGTATAAACTATACTTGTCAAGTATGTGCTGAAACTAAAACTGAAATTATTAATAAATTAGATCATATACATAATTATTCTTCCGATTGGAACAACAATGATGTCCAACATTGGCGCGAGTGTCCAAAAGACGCTGACAAGATGGACCTTGCAGACCATGTTTTCGATTTAAGCGAGATTATCCTACAACCTACCGAAGATGCAATAGGTACTATTAAATACACATGTTCTACTTGTAACTATTCCAAAACCGATGCTTTAGACAAACTGCCTCATACTCACAAGTATGCTAATGATTGGCAAACCAATAGCACTCAACATTGGCACGAGTGTCCAAAAGACGGAGATAAGTCTAATATCGCTAACCACGATTATGATAATGGATTTATCACTAAAGATCCTACGGAATTTGATTATGGTGAAATTGTCTATACCTGTTTAGTTTGTGAATACAAAAAACCTGAGCAACTTCCAAAGTTAATTATTGATAGAACAGGTGCAAAACTGCTGAATGCTGAAGGGTTTACTTTTGTTGATAATGGCTGGGAAATCTCTTTACCAAATGCTACTGAAACATATTCTTTTATAAACCAAATAAAAGTTAGCGAATATGCTACCTGGACGATATCTACCGATATTTATGGCATAAATACGATAGCTACAAAAACAATTCCTCTTGCTATCGGTGATAACGTGGTTTATTTACTAATTACTTCCGGCGATGGTAACAACATGACATTTTATACAATGACAGTTCGTCGTCGCCCTATTTATACCGTTTCTTTTAACACTGGAATTGAAACATCCGTACCAAATCAATATATAGAAGAAACTTATTGTGCAAGCGAGCCCTTTGTTATACAACGTGATGGATATACCTATATATGGGACCATTCTTTTGAAAGTCCTATTACGGAAGAAACAACCATAAACGCTATTTGGACTCCAAACGTAGACACAAGATATAAAGCAGAATATTACCATCAAAACCTTGAAAATGACGATTTCAGTTTGATTGCAAGTGATACCTTCGAGGGCACGACTGATACAATCATAAATGCTAACATTAAAGAGTATGAACATTTTACTTTGAATGAAACCATTAGCACTTTGTCTGGAAACCTTAGCGGAGACGGGAGCGCTGTACTTAAAGTCTATTATAACAGAAACAACTATAAGATCACTTTGTCTTCAACATCCAACGTTACCTTGGACAACCCTATTGATGGTTGCTATAAATATGGATATACTATACCATCAACTACTGCAACTTTCAACAATTACCTTGG
>JAZRAN010000095.1:0-1664 GCA_045634605.1 Candidatus Stercoripulliclostridium sp.
ACCGCTTGGCCTCCGACTTCTTTTGAATTGCGCTTAATTCAGCAATCAACGCTCCGATAGTTTCATCAATTTTTTCTGCTTGTTCAATAGTTTTTGCTCCACTTATGGTAGCATTTTTGAGTTTAACGTTAAATGCTTCAAATTGAGCAATCGCCTTATTTACGTCAACGAAATCCTCTCCGGTTTCTTTATCTAGCTTAGCGAAACTTTCAGTCAAATCAGTTTTCATTTTGCGAAGAGCCATAGCTCTCTTGTTTTCCTCACTATTTACAAACTCTTTGTTTGCTTTGTAAATAGCAAAATCCAACTTTTGGTACTCTAAAATCTTTTCAATATCCATATTTACTCCTAATTCAATGGGTTAGTACAGGTAGTTGCTACGTAAACGTTGGCAACACCGCCATTAAATAATGTTTCTTTAATTAAATTCATAAATGGAACTTCACTATCGTAGTGACCAAACTCTACAATAGGAAAATCCAAATCCTTTGCAAGTCTTAACGTGTTATATTTAAAGTCCCCTGACATAAACACGTCTGCGCCGGCTCTTTGCGCGTCAATAATCGCCCTTTCACTAGAGCCACCGCCACCGTTGATGACTGCTATTTTATTAATAATCCTATTACCGTCTCCCACAAAAGCAACGTGAGTATCACTAAAAACTTCTTCTACTCTTTTTACAAGAGCACCTAGCTTTAGTGGCTCTGCAAGCGCGCCTATTCTCATGTTGCTCAAATTATCGCATAAGGGTGCGTATTCATTGCAACCTAAAAGGCTCATAACGTAATCGTTGAGTCCACCCTTTGCAAAATCGACGGAAGTATGCGCGCTATAAATTGCAATATCATTTTTGATTGCTTGCGCTATCGCATTGTGTTTGGGATATGACAAATCAATCTTCTTCAAAGGATAAAAGATGCTGGGATGGTGCTCAATTATTAAATTTGCGCCTTTTTTTATTGCTTCTTTTACAACCTCGACGGAAGTGTCAAGTGTTATCAAAGCTCCCTTAAAAATCCACGTCTTATCGCCGTATAATAAACCGCTGTTATCAAAATCCGCTTGATTTTCAAGTGGAGCAAAATCTTCTATTATTTTAATAACGTCGCCTATTTTAAGCATCTTATTATCTCCTGATATTCATTTTGCATTTCACCAATAGGTATTTCCTTACCGCTAAAACGCTCTTCTATGACGCACTTTCTAGCCACTAGCATTTCCTTATAGTAAGGACTTTTAGGGAAGTTTAATCCAAACCTTAGTTCGCTATCTTCGTACTTCCTATTTCCTTTTTCCGCAACTATAATTTGGTAAAACTTGCTTCCTTCTTTGACTACGAAATCTTTTATTGCGCCATAACCTATCTCGTTTATTGCCTTTCTTGCAACGGCTACGTTTTGATGCGGGCACAAAACAAATCGTTTAACGTTAGGAACGTCCCTTGAAAGTATATCCCTAATCTCATACCCACCAAGACCTGCAATCAATGCTGTATCCAAGTCTTCCTTAATAGCATTAAAGCCATCGCTCACTCTGCAATCTATTTTATCTTCTAAAGCGCATTCCTTTGCTAATTTAACGGCTTTTTTCAAGCTTTCTGCGCTAATATCACCGGCGATAACCCTATTGCATTTGCCTTCTATTAATGCGGAAACTGCAAGTTT
>JAZRAN010000096.1:0-8258 GCA_045634605.1 Candidatus Stercoripulliclostridium sp.
GTTTTCGTTGTAGGATGCGCAGAAGAAGTATTCCCGTCTAATCTCTCTATCAAGCAAGGCGCGATAGAAGAAGAAAGAAGAATAATGTACGTTGCAGTTACTCGCGCAAAAGAAAGATTATATATTAGCGCTCCGCAAAAGATATATCGTTTTGGTAAGATACAAGAGTGTTTGCCGTCCAGATTCTTTAATGAAGCAAAAGGCGAAACGCAAAATGGATACAAAGCATATCAAGAAAGAAGCAATTATTTGAACGGATTTGGCAAGCGCCCGTCATATATGGATGACGAGCCTGCGTCTTCACGCATACATACGGGACCTGCAACCAGACCGCAACCTACAATGCCAAAGCCACAACTTGCAAAACCCATGCAAAAAGACTTGAGTGGTTTTGTAGCCGGCGCAAAAGTAAAGCATCCCAATTATGGTGAAGGTAATATTATAATCGTAATAGGCGAAGGCTCAAATGCAACTGCGACTATTGCATTCCCGGGACTTGGCGTAAAGAAGTTTATTCTTGCGCTTGCACCGCTTACTCTAATTAAGTAGGAGTTAATTATGGAAAGAATGAGAGAACTTGTTGATTTGCTCAACAAATACGCATACGAATATTACGTTTTGGACGAACCTACCATTTCCGACGTTGAGTACGACGCGCTTTATGATGAACTCGTTGCGTTGGAAAAGGAGTTAGTATTCGTTCTTCCTGACTCTCCTACAAAAAGGGTAGGTGGCGAAACGCTAAAAAACTTCCCTAGTTATACCCATAAAGGCAGACTTTTTTCTCTTGACAAAGCAAAAAGCATAGAAGAAGCAGATGCGTTTTTCAATAGGCTGATAAAGCAACTTGGCTATCTTCCCGAGCTTACTCTTGAGCACAAATTTGATGGTTTAACCTTGTCTTTGACCTACGATAAGGGCGAGCTTGTGCGTGGCGCTACTCGTGGAGACGGCGAAGTCGGAGAAGACGTTACTGAACAAATAAAGACGATAAGGACTATACCGCTCAAGATAAAATTCCAAGGTCTAATAGAAATTCAAGGCGAAGGAATAATGAAATTTTCCGCCTTTAACGAATACAATAAGACGGCGGAAGTACCGCTTAAAAATCCTAGAAATGCAGCCGCCGGAGCAATAAGAAATCTCAACCCCAAGGAAACCGCCAAGAGAAAACTGGATTTCTTTGCATACAACATAGGTTATCACGAAGGTATAACGTTTGAAACCCAAGAAGAAATGCGTGCTTTTATAATCGACAACGGCTTTATGGTTGGCGAACAATTTTCCATAGTAAGAAGCTTGGAAGAGTTGGAAAATGCTCTTGGGAAAATAGAAGAAAATCGTGACTCGTTGGATTTCCTAATTGATGGAGCCGTTATAAAAGTTAACAAAACTAGCTTGCGATTGGACCTAGGACATACGGAAAAATTTCCCCGTTGGGCTTTGGCGTATAAGTTTAGAGCAATAGAAACTACTACTGTCCTAAAAGACGTAGTTTGGCAAGTTTCCAGGACTTCTAAGCTTAATCCTTTGGCAATACTAGAGCCTGTCGACCTTCTTGGAGTAACCGTACAACGGGCAACCTTAAACAACTATTCGGATATCCAAAGAAAGGGAGTTAAGATAGGAAGTAGAGTTCTTGTTAGACGAAGTAACGACGTAATTCCGGAAATTATGGGAGTGTATGAGCATGCGGAAAACTCCGTGGAAATTTTGCCACCTTCGGTTTGTCCTGCTTGTGGCGCGCCCACTAAACTTGACGGAGTATTCTACTATTGCACGAATACAATTGATTGCGCTCCGCAAATAATTTCTACGCTAGACCACTTTGCATCAAAGCCTTGTATGAATATAGAAGGTTTTTCGGAAAAGACGGCCGAGCAACTTTACAATGAGTTAAAGATTACTTCGCCTGATGCATTATATACTTTGACGTATGAAGACCTGGCAAGATTAGAAGGATTCAAGGACAAGAAGATAACAAACCTTTTGGAAAGTATAGAAAAATCAAAGAAGACAACGCTTGCAAGATTTTTGTTTGCGTTAGGGATACCCCAAATAGGTAAGAAAGCGGCAAAGCAACTTGCGGACCATTTTGTAACGTTGGAGTCGGTTATGAGCGCAACTCCTTTTGAGCTTATACTCCTAGACGATTTTGGAGACATTATGGTAAGCAACGTAGTAAGTTTCTTTGATGACGAAAAGAACAAAAATCTTATTTCCGCATTATTAAAAAACGGTGTAACGATTATTGAAGAAGAAGTCGTAACGGAAGGTATATTCGTAGGATATAACGTCGTGTTTACGGGAGCGCTAAGCAAATATAAGAGAAGTCAAGCGCAACAAATAGTAATTGATAGGGGTGGTAAGTGCTCCGATACCGTTTCGAAGAGTGTAAATCTCGTCGTTGCCGGAGCGGATGCGGGAAGTAAACTAGAAAAGGCAAAGAAACTCGGTATTAAAGTTATTACGGAAGAAGAATTTGCCGAAATGATAGAAAAATAGTCAAGAAAAAATCGGAGTTTTCAAAAAATTGTGGATAACTCCGATTATTTTTTATAAATTACTTTACATATCGCGCGCGTATGGTAAAATTAAGCCATGGCAAGCGGTAAACTTAGTGGAAAAAGTTTAAGAGAAAACGTTTTGAATCTTCTTGAAAGACGTAGAGAAGAAGTTTTAGTTGGCGCAAATCTTGGCGGAGATTGCGCATCTTTGCGTATGGACGGGGATTTTGTCGTACATACCGACCCAATAACCGGAGCAACAAAAGAAATAGGCTCTCTTGCAGTAAAGGTAGTACTTAACGATATATCTGCCGGTTTTGGCGAACCCGTTGCAATTTTACTTACTTTGCTTTTGCCGGAAAGCATGGATGAAAGTGACGTAAAAGAGATTATGCTTGATGCGGAAGCGGAAGCAAAAAAATGGGATGCGGAAATCGTTGGCGGTCACACGGAGTTTACCGATGCGGTTACGCGCCCCGTAGTTAACGCAGTTGGTATTGGTAAGAGAAGACCGACTTATAAGCCCCATCAAGTCAAGGTTGGCGATAGTATTATGATTACTAAGCAAATTGCGTTAGAAGGAAGTATGATACTTGCGGATGCGTATGCGGATAAACTTTGTTTGAGTCAAGACGAAAAGGAAGAAATAAATACTTATTCCGCCCTAACTTCCGTTTGTAAAGAAGCAAAGTGTGTTAGAGTTAGTGGTATTTCTGCCGCAATGCACGACGTAACGGAAGGCGGTATTTTTGGCGCCCTTGCGGAAATGAGCGACATTTTAGGTATAGGGATAGAAGTTGATGCTTCGCTTATTCCCGTTTCCGCTTTAAGTTTGAAAATTTGTAACGCGCTTGGCATCAACCCATATAAATTGATATCTAGCGGAAGTATGATTATTGTTACGAGCGACGCTCAAAAATTAAAGAAGCAAATAGAGAGCATAGGTATAAAAGCTACCATAATAGGAAAGGTAACTGCGGATAGCGGAGCTTATGCCATAGTAGATGGCGAAAAGAAAAAAATCATTGCGGAGCCCGATGAGTTGTTCCGTAAATATGGAGAATAATATGTATAGTATGACGGGTTACGGCAAAGGTATTGCCGAAAGAGAGCAAAGAAAAATCACGGTAGAAATCAAGACGGTTAATCATCGATTTTCCGATTTTACCTTTAAGATGCCAAGAAATTTTCAATTTGCAGAAGGAGCAGTGCGCGCTCTGCTAAACGCTAATATCAAGCGTGGACACGCTGACGTATATTTGACCTATGAAGACTCAAGAGTGGTTTCCACAGTAGCTCTAAACGTTGCGCTAGCAGAAGGATATAAGCAAATAGGCAAAGACCTTGAAGCTCTTGGATATGAAAACAATCTTACTGCGGAATCCCTAATTAGAATTTCCGATATGGTAAAGACTACAGCTCTTGAAGAAGATGAAGATTTACTTCTTAGCTTAGTCAAAGAAGCAACGGAAAAGGCATTAGAAAATCTACTCCAAATGCGCAAAAACGAAGGAGAAAGACTCGTTGCCGATATTAAACTAAAACTCCAAGACGTAGCAACTGCTGTTGAAGAAATTGCGCTAAGAGCTCCCGAAGTAGCCAATGAATATAGGGAAAAATTGACTCAAAGAGTTAAGGAAGCCTTGGAAAGTAGCGAAATTGATGAAGGCAGGATTGCTCTTGAAGTTGCAGTATTCATCGATAGAGCTAACGTAGACGAAGAAATCACTCGTCTCCGTGGACACCTTGCTCACTATCAAGACATATTCCGTGAAGGTGGAGCAGTGGGCAAGAAGTTAGACTTCCTAACCCAAGAAGCTAACCGTGAAACCAACACTATCGGCTCCAAATGCAACGATATGTACATCACAAAGCGCGTGCTATTCCTAAAAAATCAAATAGAAATGATACGCGAACAAATACAAAATCTAGAATAATTCTATAAGGAGAATATAAAAATGATTGAACCCCCCATTGACAAACTTATCAAGAAGGCACCTTGCCGTTACGCACTCGTACTCGGTATCACCAAGCGCGCTAAGGATTTGCAAGATATGGAAGCGGAAAAACTAGAAGAAGCTAACGTAAAAGCTGTTTCTTACGCTGCTCAAGAAATCTACGACGACAAAATCAAGATTATCGTAAACAAGTAATGAAAAAGACCGTTATCTTAGGTGTTAGCGGTGGTATTGCCATATATAAATCTTGCGAAATAGTATCTAGACTTGTAAAGTTGGGCTATGACGTAAGAGTTGTTATGACTCGCAACGCCACCGAATTCGTAACCCCTTTAACCTTTGAAACTTTGTCTAATAATAAGGTCGTTATAGAGACTTTTGACAAGGAAAGAGAGTTTGAAGTAGAGCATATCAGTTATGCTAAACTTGCGTCCGCTTTCGTAATTGCGCCGGCTACCGCTAACGTAATTGCAAAAATAGCGGAAGGTATTTGCGACGATATGCTTACTACTACGGTGTCCGCAACCAAAGCGCCCGTATATATTTGCCCTGCGATGAATACTAATATGTATCTCAATCCCATAACGCAAGCGAATATACAAAAACTCAAAGATTTGGGTTATCGCTTTATAGAGCCTACCGAAGGTAGACTTGCTTGCGGGGACGTAGGAAAGGGTAAGATGGAAGAGCCTATCAACATAGTTTCTATCGTTGACAAGGCGTTAACCCCCAATCCCGACTATCGCGGAAAGACCATTTTGGTTACTGCGGGCGGTACGGAAGAGCCTATTGACGGCGTACGTTTTATAGGTAATCGTTCATCGGGCAAAATGGGAATGGCTATTGCGGAAGCAGTAATGGAAAGAGGCGGAAAAGCCATCGTAATTAAAGCAAAGGCAACAGCTCCTATCCCTAGCGGAGCCGAAGTTATAAGCGTTAAGACAACCGAAGAAATGAGAAACGCGGTAATGGAAAATCTTTCCAAAGCAGACGCCGTCATTATGTCCGCAGCTCCGGGGGATTATAGGGTAAAGAATTACTCCGAGCAAAAGATAAAGAGTCAAACTTTGACTTTAGAGCTTGTTAAAAATCCGGACATCGCAAAGGAAGTAGGCGCCGTTAAGGGCGATAAAAAACTTGTTGTTTTCGCTGCAGAAACGGAAGATTTGCTCGCTAACGCCGTCAAAAAATTGCGCGATAAAAACGGTGACCTTATGGTTGCTAACGACGTAACTATGGAAGGCGCAGGTTTTGACGTTGATACCAACGTTGCAACGCTTATTACTGCAAACGGCGCGATGACTTGTCTGGAAAAGATGGCTAAAACTGAACTTGCTCACGTCATACTTGATACCTTATTAGAAATTTAATGTTTTACGAAGTCATAGTTGATATCTCGAATTCCGAAGTAGATAAAGTGTTTGATTATCATGCTCCATTTAACGTAGAAGTAGGGCATCGTGTTTTGGTGCCTTTTGGAAGACGTCAGGTGGAGGGCTTTGTTGTGGCTAAAAAGGAAACTTCGAGCTGTAAATATGACGTAAAAGATATAATTCTAAAACTAGATGAATATCCCGTAATACTGCCGGAAATGATAGAGCTTGCTAGATATATGGCGACTAAAAATCTTAGACTTATCGATTGTTTAAGGCTATTTATACCGGCAAAACTTCGTGGTGGAAGAATAAAAGTATTAAAGAAAAACTACGTTTCTTTTAATACGGACTTGACGCTGGAAGAAGCGCTTTCTTCCGTATCTAAAAGCGCAAAAGCTCAACGCGCAATCGTCATCAAACTAGAAAAGGAAGGCATTGCGTTAGAAAGTGAGATTAATGCAGAGTATTCTCCGTCGGCAGTAAAGGCTTTGGTGGAAAAGGGTATTCTTATTAGGCAGGAAATGGAAGAAAATAGGACTCCGTTTAGTCTAGTAAAAGAAAACAAGGTCGTTACCCTAACGGACGAGCAACAAACGGCGGTTAATACCATTAAAAACGGAAGCGCGGGCACTTATCTAATACACGGAGTTACGGGTAGTGGAAAGACGGAAATTTATATGAACGTCATAGAAAGCGCCCTTAACGAAGGTAAAACTGCTATTATGCTAGTACCGGAAATATCGCTTACACCCCAAATGCACGGGCTTTTTAGGGCAAGATTTGGTGATAAAGTAAGCGTATTACATAGCGGACTTTCCGATGGCGAGCGTTACGACGAGTGGCGAAGGTTGCTACTAGGTCAAGCAAAGGTTGCGCTAGGGGCAAGAAGCGCAGTATTCGCGCCGTTAAAAGACGTGGGTATAATTATAATAGACGAAGAGCACGATAACAGTTACGTTTCCGAGTCTAACCCAAGATACTTTACTAGTGACGTTGCGGAGTTTAGGGCAAAGCATAGCGGAGCCAAACTTATTCTAGGTAGCGCAACTCCATCGCTTGAAAGTTATCACAAGGCGATGGAAGGCGAATATACGCTTATAACGCTAAAAAATCGCGCTAACAAAAAGCAAATGCCCGTAATAGAAACAGTTGATATGCGAGATGAAATAAGACTTGGAAATACGGGAGTATTTTCCGCCTGTCTAGTTTCTGCGCTGGAAGAAACGTTGAAGGACGGCAACCAAGCGATGCTATTCCTAAATAGACGTGGGTTTGCATCTTTCAAGAGATGTAGAAATTGTGGATTCGTACCCAAGTGTCCCAATTGTGACGTAAGTTTAACCTATCACCAAGAAGATGAAAGTTTGCGTTGTCACTATTGCGGAGCCAAATACAGAACGATAACAAAGTGTCCAAAGTGTGGGTATGAAGACCTAAAAGAAGGAAAAACAGGCACCGAAAAGGTCGTTGACGAAGTGTTAAAGTTGTTCCCGTCGGCAAGAGTGTTGCGTATGGACAACGATACTACAAAGACCAAGGATAGCTACGTTAAAATTCTTTCTGATTTTGGTGAAGGCAAGGCGGATATATTAGTCGGCACCCAAATGATAGCAAAAGGTCACGACTTCAAAAACGTAACTTTGGTTGGCATTATAGACGCGGATTTATCCCTATATTATAGTGATTATAGGTCGTCAGAGCGTACTTTCCAACTAATAACGCAAGTTGCAGGAAGAGCTGGTAGAGAGCAAAAACCCGGTAGGGTAATAATGCAAACGTATTCACCGCGTCATTACGTTTACGGCTTTGCGAAGGAATACAATTACGAAGGTTTCTACACTAAGGAAATCAATTCAAGAGAACTTACAAAGTATCCGCCGTTTACTAAAATAGTAAGGCTTCTAGTTCTTTCGGAAAATCAAGACGAGTCTAGGATTATGGCGGATAGGCTAACTGCAAAACTAGTTACAGTCAAAACGAAAACGGAAGGCATACGCAATTTGCAAAAAATGACTGCTCCACTCAAAAAGCTACGTGGTTTTTACAGATACCAGATAGTGATTTGGTTAGATGCAGACAAAGAAGAAGAGCTAATGCCTATTATATATGCAATCGCAAACGAAGGGAATACCGGTAGCGTATCGGTATTTTCGGAAATCAATCCACAACAAATGCTATAGGAGAATAATATGGCAATAAGAAATATATTCAAAGAAGGCGAACCTATTTTACGCAAGAAGGCAAGAGAAGTAGAAGTTTTTGATGCAAGATTACATCAACTTCTTGATGACATGAAGGAAACCTTACACGTTGCAGAAGGCGTAGGTCTTGCTGCTCCGCAAGTTGGAATTTCTAAGAGAGTAGTTATAATTGAACCCACCGAAGGCGATATTACGGAAATGATAAATCCCGTTATC
>JAZRAN010000097.1:0-6990 GCA_045634605.1 Candidatus Stercoripulliclostridium sp.
GGAAGCGCAATCGCTACCGATAGACAAATGACTAGGTCGGGCGACTACTTCGTATTCGATATGACGGAAGCAAAGAAGTATCTACTAACTTTCCGTGACCTTGCAGGTAACGATTATGAAGGTGAAATATTCACTTCTCACATTGATAAAACTACGGGCTTTACGCTCAGCGTAAAGGCGAATTGGTACGATAAAGACGGAATGGGCAACGTTTTGACCGCATCAACTTGGCTTGGCAAAGAAGATTACGTCGTATTCGAAGGAACTCCTTCCTTTGTGGGCGCAGGCTTTGGACCTAGCGGTGGAGAAATGCAATTCTCCATTGACGGCGGTAACACTTATAACTCCGTAAAGACTATAAACGGCGAAGAAGTAAGCGTAACGGAAATCTTTGGTGGCAAATATGAACTCGTAGTTTCCGCAGAACAAGTTTACACTTATAAGTTCCGTTTAGTGACCGGCGCAGGCGTAGAGTACGTTCTTGATAAAGAGTTTATCGTTCAAAAAGATAACGTAACGCCTATGATAGAAAGCGCTCTTGCGTATCAAAACGGAAATGCGTATGCGGGCGAGTGGACGAACAAGAATTTACGTTTCACTTTGGGCGTTAGCGTCGGTATGTCCGGTGGCGAACTTTACTACGGCGTTGGCGACGATAAAGACGGCGCTGTATGGACTAAGATTACCGACCTAAGTAAAAACGTAGGCTTAGAAAATATTTATTACTATACCCTAGAAACTTCTACTAACGGCAATTACTACTTTAAAGTAGTAAACGGAAGGGGAACTAGCGCGGAAAGTTCAAGCGAGCATATAGTTAAACTAGACAATACCGCAATAGTTGCGGAAACCGAAGCTACCGCAAACGGCGAGAGCGTTGTAAACGCAAGTTGGGTTTCAACCGAAACGAAGGTATACCCGACCATCAAAGAAATCGGAGCAAGCGGTATAAGTAAGGTATACGTCAAGATAGGTGGTGGCGAATATCAAGAAGTAACCACCGACGGTTACTTTGTACTCCTTAACGCAAACACTTCTATTCTTACCGAATACGTCTTTAAGATTGTATCCGTAAGCGGTATGGAAGCGGAAACGACGGCGTTTAGCGTAGGTTACGATGACGTATTACCCGAGTTTGAGTATTTCCTAAACGGCATCAAATTACCTAATGGCAACCTATATCAAGATTGGTACGTAAGCGACGTAAGCGTAGAAGTACGTTTGAGCGCAACTCCTAACTCAACCGCTAAAATTTACTACGCATATCGTGATAATGCGGACGGCGCAACTTATAGCGATTGGCAAGAAGTCGGAAGCGAATTCGTACTCACGGACGGCGCCGTAAAGGGCGGATTAGACCGCTATTACAAGATTAAGGTCGCAACTGCAAGCGGACAAGAAGTAGTAAAGGAAGAAAGATATCTACCCATCGATACTTTTGAGTATTCCGTAACCGTAAATTCGTTTGTAGACGGTATAGCAAGTGATGAAAATCACGCATTTGCAACCATAACCGGAGCAAGTGATGAAGAAACTTTCTATAAGAAAGGCGACTCCGTAACGGTAGCAATCACTCCTAACGCAACCTATACGATTAAGACTATAAACGAATTCGTAGGCGCAGAAGAAACAAAACTCTTCGACTTTAGCTATGAAGATAGTTTGAGAGTAACTCAAAGCAAGGTTTATACCATCGGTAGCGAATCTATAACGCTAGACGTAAACTTCTATAAAGAAATCACCATTATTTATGGAGAAGAAGGACAAGGTCTACGTCAATATTTGCAAGCGGGTAAAGTAGAAGAAGTATCATTTACCGCAACGGAAGAAGACTTCGACGAGTTCTTTGGCTCTATAAAAGACCTTGTAAACAGAAGATATCTACAAGGCGCAAGCATCTTCCTAAAGGCAAACACCATCGAGTATATAGGTGAATATCAAGTAACGCTTACGGGACTCAATGAAAACTTCGTAGTAGTAAATCCCACCACAACCTTGACGGTAGTTTACTTTGAAGGCGAAGGCACGGAAACGAGTCCATACGAAGTAAGAAATCTTGCCGACTTCTACTATATTGACGAATATATGCGCTACGAAGACGGCTACGAAGTAGACGACGAAAGAGCTTTCCTTGGCGCAAACAGAAGAAAGGCGTATTTCTTGCAAACCGGAGATATAGAGATTACTTCCAACTTTACTCCTAACGGAGACAAGGGAGAAGGCTATACTAACGAATTTACCGGCTCTTACAATGGAAACGGCTATGAAATATGGCACAACGGCACTATTTTGAGAAGTGGCGAGTTCGGTCTATTCCTTAACGTTAGCTCGGATGCAACCATCAAGAATTTGGGAGTTAGATATGACCTTAAGATAAGTGGAGCAACCGATGCAAGCGTAGGTTTGATAGTTGCAAACGCACCCTTTAAGGGCGGTATTACTGCGGTTTACGCAATAGGCGACGTCACCGTTGTGAATAGCTCTAACGTAATCGTAGGCGGTATAATCGGCCTACTTGGAAAGGGTAGCTTGGTATCTTCTTCGTTTAGTGACGTAAGCATCACGGTAGACAAATCAAGCGGATACTTCGGCGGTATGGTCGGCGTTGCAGACGGAGCCTATACGGCTAACGTATATACGACTTCTAAGATTACGCTTACCGACTCTCATAAATATGGCGCGGTAGCTGACCCCGGCGTTCAATTTGCTTACGCAGGCGCAGTTTTAGGTTACGTAAGGAACTTTGAAGACGCAGGCTCAACTCCCGGCGAAGATAACAAGAGTTTCTATTTGGATAGAAACGTAAGCTATGACGGCTCAATAGAAACCGGACTTTCTCTTGGTAACAAGGAAACCTTTGGCAATTATGGCGCATTAAAGCATAGCGGAGAAGGTATCGACTTCTTTGCAAGCGAAACGGTTGGCTCCGCATCCGAAGTAGTCATCGTAAACGCAGTTAGGGAAGACGCTAACTTCGTATTGACCGTAGGCGAATTAGCAAACGTAAGAATAGAAGAAGTCAAGGCTCAAATAGCGCTTGAAGGTAACGGCACTACGGAAAGCCCCTTCCTAATCGACTCGCAAGAAAAACTTGCTTACGTAGAAACTTTCCCGTGGGCAACCTTTAAGCAAACTTGCGATATAGGTTTGAGCGAAAGCATAGGCAAAACGACTTTTGCATCAAGCGTACCTTTCGTAGGCGTATATGACGGCAACGGCTATTCAATAACCGGAGCTCAAGAAAGCGTAAGCGACAATGAAGAAAGCGTCAAGAGCATATACGGCGGATTATTCGGAGTAGTAAGCGGTACGATTAAAAACCTAAAAGTAGTTGACGTATCGTTTGACTATGACGGCAACGATGAATATTTCGTTGGTGGAGTTGTCGGCGGACTATTCGGTGGAAGAATAGAAAACGTCGTTGTAACAGGCGCTATTGCAGTTAACAGCGCAAGCGGAAACGTATACGTCGGCGGACTATTCGGCGTCGCAGTAGGCGGAGAAATAGTAGACGTCATCACTATGGCAAACGTAACCGCAACGGGAATTAACGTAATAAGCGGTGGTATTGGTGGAGAAATCCAAGGCAACGCTACTATGAGTGACGTCGTTAACGTATCTTCGGTAAGCGCTCATTATACGGAAAAGGCTAACGTAGGCTCTACTTTGGGCGCCCTAAATAATAAAGAAGCCAAGATTCAAAGAGCATATCACTTATTAAAGAATGCGTACGCAAACGATAAGAGCGTATCTTCTATCATAGGCTATAACGCAGGCGCAACGCTTACTGACGTTTCCGCAAAGAGTTATCAAGACGTTATGAATACTGCGTTCAAAGATAGCGTGGTTTCCCTAGTAGTAAGCGAGTTGTATCCCTTTGAAGGGGACGGCACTAAGGCTAACCCCTTTAAGATTGATAGTTACAAGAAATTGGAACTTGTAGGCAACTATATGTACGCAAGTTTCATCCTTACCGACAACGTTGTAATAGGCGACCTTAACGATGACGGAAAACTGGACACTCACGACGGATATGGTTACGATTTTGGCGTAATAGGCGACGGCGCAACCTTTACTGGCTCCTTTGACGGCGATGGACACTCTATTATTGGACTAACCGATAGTTTGTTTGAAGTAAACGCAGGCGCTATAACCGACGTAACGTTGAACTTGAGTTACAAGGTCTACGCAAAGGAAAGCGACGTGCCGGACAGCGATAAGGTAATAGACGTAGCAAGCGGTAAGACCTATACGACCAGCAAAGTAGCGGTAGAAAATGAAGATATTCTCTTTGGCGCAGTTGCTAAGGTAAACAACGCAACGGGTAGTTTGATTAGAGTTAACGTTTCCGGCGAAATCTACGTTCGTACGCAAGGTAACGCTAAGGTAACGCTGGGCGGACTAATAGGCGTAGATATGGGCGGACAAGTAGTAGCGTCGCAAGTAACTTCTACTATGAGCGTAAGAGCAAGTCAAATGGTAGTAGGCGGACTAATCGGCGAAATTAAGTACTCCGACAGAGCGCTAAGTCAAATTGCTATGAACGACGTCATCATTAGTAGCGGAATAAACCTAGGTGGCGGAGTCGCAGTAGCAGGCGCGTTCGTAGGTAAGATAGGGGTACAAAGCCTTTATAATCCCGCTTACGCAACGGCAACGGAAATCATAATAAACGGCGAATCTATGGGAACGGAAGTTTACGTAGGATACGCAAAAAAATAGTAGTAAATCAATAAAAACAATCGAATAAACACAAAAAATAAAAGAAAACAAGCAGACTAAAACGCTAACAGTCTAGAGAGGTAGAATATGTTAAAGCAGTTTGAATTAATACCTATGGAAGTCAACAACTCACCGGAAGTAGCGGTCAAGAAATCACCGCTTATTAAGGCGCTGAAATATGCGTTAGTGGGGATAACCGCCTTTATTGCCTTAGTTATCCTATTTGCCGTCGGGGCAAGCGTAATAAACCCCGCGGTTGATAGTTTTGCGCAAAAACTCGGCATCGGCGAACAAATCGTAGTAGCGGAAACCTCTCCCGTTGCTTACGCATGGACAAATCCGTCAACGAACACCGGCGATACGGGTGTAAGTAGAAGCGGAACGAGTACCACGAGTTATACTTGGAAAGTTCAAAATCAAACTAACACTCTCACCCCGCAAACTGCTCACTCAGGCTGGAATTGGGGATATCGTTTTGAAAGCGGTAGCAATGCAACAATCGGTTCGGACGGCTCGGTTTCTACGGACAATAACGACTCGTTTACCCTACAAACGATGTTTTACGTTGATATTTATATCGACCCCATTGCTCAACAAGCAATAGCAAACGGACAAATTAAGACTTGTAACGTTAGGCTTGCTGCAAACGGCGTAGGAACTGCAAACAAATTGGATAGAGGAACGATAAACGGTACTTTCTTCTTGTGCGCGTCTACTACCGGTTCGTCTAGCGCATCTGCCCACGATATGGGAACTAGCCCCAGCGGATATTATTATACCGGTACGGGATGCCCGAATGAAGACGGCGGTACGGGCGACTGGTTTAACGATTGTAACTATTGGGATAGACACAACTATACCAGTAACACAATGAGCCTAACGTTAAGATCTGATATGAAGAAAATAAGATTCGGTATCTATTACCGCATCATAAAGAATAACGTAACGCTAGGTGGTAATGCAGAAGTTTTTGCTCCATGTCCTTCAATTTCAAGGGCGTTTAATACCGATACTTACAAAAACGGCAAACTTAGATTTGCGGTAAACGGTGGCGATGAAATGTGCAATATCGTCAATAACGTTGGCGCAAACTATTCCGGAACAACTATTCTTAATAGTTGGAGTGGTAATACTGCTTACAATAGCGCTCACACGTTTGGTGGCGAAGTTGTAGGTAACGTTGTAGCATCTCCCGCTCCCGGATACTACTTCTCGGGATGGAAAATAACGGGTGGCGGACTATCGAGTTCATATGACGTGCGCTCGACAACGCTGAATATAGTGGGCGGACCATACCTAAAAGCAAGTACGGAAACGCTTATAACGGCGTACTTTAAGAAAATAGAAATAACGGGGTATTTGACGGATTATACGTATCTACAAGAAAATAACGACGATGGTACGATAAAACTCGACGGCGGAAGACCGATAGAAATAGGACAAGGACCTTCCGCAGTAACTCCCGCTGCTAATAACGATACCGGTAAAGGTAGCGTAAGTTTTGTTTTGGTAGGTGGCGTATACGATGCAAACAACCCCACGTTTAGTTCGGGCGGAAATATGTATCAATCTACGGACGCTCAAGCATCTTGGAAGTCCAATAGTAAGCCTACCGACGTAGGACAATATAGATTTATGGTCGGCGTATTCGTTAGCGGAAAAGAAAATAGTAACGCTAACGTAATGGGCTATTATATTTCCGACGTATTCAACATAAACCAAGTTTCCGTTAGCGGTATTGGTAAGAGCAATATTGCCAGCCGTGAATACTCCGGCAACGAGTATAGACCGACTCCCGATTACGTTGATATAACTGCAAACGGCAATAGAGCGTATAGACTTCTTAAGAGCACTATTGGCGGAGCAACCTATAACGATTACGATATCAATAGGTACGATAACAACGTTGTTGCAAGCGATAATGGCGCAAACCTACAAATTACGGCTAAAGGCAACTTTATCGGTCAACCTACCGTATTCTTTAGCATTACCAAATTGAATATTAACGCTACGGAAAACAACTTTACCGTAGTAAGTTCTATGGCAAGCGAAATCCAAAGCAGGTACGGTCTGGTATACGATGGTTTTGGTCAACGTCCCGACGTAATTCGCTTGGATATAGTAGGCAAGGTATTCAAGACAGGCAACGCTATCGATAAGACGGATGAAAGCAATCTGGAAACCAAAACGTTTACCATTTACGTACAAACAAAGGACTCTGTAGGCTACTATAACGACAACTGCGAAAAGTACGGTTATGAAAGCGTT
>JAZRAN010000098.1:0-4549 GCA_045634605.1 Candidatus Stercoripulliclostridium sp.
AAGATAATCAAGTTCTTCCCCGCATCTAATTATGGTGGAGTACAAACTATAAAAGCATTAAGCGCTCCTTTTGGCGATATAGTATTCATTCCAACTGGTGGAGTAAATGCGTCTAACATAAACGACTTTTTGGCTGTAAAATCAATCATTGCGTGCGGTGGCAGCTGGATGGTTAAAGACAGTCTTGTCAAAGAAGGTAAGTTTGATGAGATAGTTGAGCTTTGCAAGGAAGCCGTTAGAGTTATAGGGGGTTAATATGAAAGTTGTTACTTTTGGTGAATTAATGTTAAGACTTGCTCCTAACGGATATTATAGATTTTTCCAAAACGACCAAATGCAAGCGACGTTTGGCGGTGGAGAAGCAAACGTTGCAGTTTCTCTTGCTAACTATGGCTTAGAATCCGTGTACGTTACCAAACTTCCCAAGCACGCAATAGGTCAAGGCGCAGTGGATTCATTGCGCTACTTTGGCGTTGATACTTCCAAAATCGTTCGTGGCGGAGAGAGAGTAGGCATATATTTCTTGGAAAAAGGCGCAAGCCAACGCGGAAGCGTATGCATTTATGATAGAGCAAACTCTGCTATCGCAAAAGCAACGCGCGAAGATTTTGATTGGGATAACATTTTTGAAGGCGCGGATTGGTTTCATTTTACCGGAATTACTCCCGCGCTCGGTAAAAACGTTGCAGAGATATGCGTTGATGCTTGCAAGGCCGCCAAGGCTCGTGGAATAAAGATTTCTTGCGACCTAAATTATCGTGGTAAGCTTTGGACGAGAGAAGAAGCTCGCCTAACTATGACTGAGCTTGCTAAATACGTTGACGTTTGTATCTCTAATGAAGAAGATGCTAAAGACGTTTTTGGCATTGAGGCTGATGGCACAGATATCTATGGTGGAAAGCTTAATCACGAAGGCTATAAGTCCGTGGCTAAGAAGTTAGCAGATGCTTTTGGTTTTGAAAAGGTTGCAATCACTTTGCGTACTTCCATTTCTGCTAGTGATAACGATTGGGCTGGAATGTTGTACGACGGAGAAAATTATTGTTTCTCCAAGAATTATCATTTGCATATAGTAGATAGAGTAGGTGGTGGCGATTCGTTTGGCGGTGGCTTGATATACGCTCTTCTTAATGGAAAATCTTCTCAAGAAGCCATTGAGTTTGCCGTTGCTGCGAGCGCCTTGAAGCATTCTATCGAAGGCGACTATAATAGAGTGTCGGTAAGTGAAGTAGAAAAATTAGCTAACGGTGACGGTAGCGGAAGAATAAAGAGATAATAAAACCAAGGAGAAATTAATTATGGTAGAAAAGATTAAAGTATGGCTCGTTGAACACAAAGACATCCTGCAAATAATTAAATTTATTGGCATAAGTTTAATTGCTTTTGCAGCAGAATACGCGATTTTCTATGCTTTACAATATGGACTTTATAGTACTTGCGGTCAAGAAGACTTCAAGTGGTTCTTGTTTGAATATAAGGGTGGAAAAGAAGGCGCGTTTGGTCTTGCAGGATTTATTGCTTTCTTGGTTTCTAAGTGTGTAGCAGAAGTTATTTCCTTTATTATTAACCGCAAAAAGAACTTTGAAGCGGATAACAATATAGTATTTAGCATAGTAACTTACGTTATTACAGTAGTTGCTTTGATAATCTTTAGCACCTGGCTTGGTGGCGCTCTATATGCTCTCGTCGGCGATTCTCTTGGTGAATTTGGTACGACTATCGGTAAACTACTAGGCTCCTTTATTAGCTTTATAGTTATGTTCTTAATGGATAAATTCGTAATAATGACTAAAAAAGGCGACAAAAAGAACAAAAAAGAAGATGCGGTAGAAGTAACGACAGAAGAAGTTCAAACAATTGAATCTAACGAAGGTGGAGAGAACTAATGAAATACGACGTATTGACGATAGGCCATATCTCTCTAGATTACAACGTTGACTATCTTGATAATCAAATTATAGAAATAGGTGGCGCCGTAATATATTCTTCCGCAGCGGCTTATGCGTTAGGACATAAAGTAGGAGCTGTGACTAAACTTGCGCCTGCAGATAAAGACCGCTTGAGCGCTTTGGTTATACCTAAGGAAGATATATTCTTTACGGAATCTAAGAAATCAACGTCAATTCATAACAAGTATTTTACTGCAGATAAAGAACGCAGAGCTTGTACTTGTAGAAGTCAAGCGGATGCTTTCACTTTGAGTGATATTCCTGACGTAGATGCAGAAATATATCACTTTGCAGGTCTAATATACGGCGATTTTGATGGAGAACTTATTAAAGCACTTTCAAAAAAAGGAAAGATAGCGGTTGACGTCCAAGCCACTTTAAGACACCAAGATCCTAACGATGGCGGAAGGATGTACTTTGAAGATTGGGCTGACAAGAAAGAGTTATTGCCATACGTAGATTTTCTTAAAACGGATGCCGCAGAAGCTGAAATTTTGACGGGAGAAAAAGATCGCAAAAAAGCTGCTAAAATGCTTTATGATTGGGGCGCAAAAGAAGTTTGCATAACTCATAATACCGAAGTTTTAGCTTATGATGGAAAAAATTATTATACTTGTCCCATCAAGGCAAGAAATTTGAGCGGTAGAAGCGGACGTGGTGACACAACGTTTGCATCATATATTACCGAAAGATTAACCAGCGATATTCCTAATGCTCTACTTTGGGCAACGGCTACCGTTTCCTTAAAAATGGAAAAGCCCGGCGCATTACAAGTTGGAAGAAAGGAAATAGAAGCGTACATTAATGAATTTTTTAAAGGAGAATTAAATGAACTCTGTTAAAGCGGGTATAGTTGGTTTAGGGGGTCGTGGAATCGGTCTACTAAAGCAACTTGTTAAAATGAAGGATATTGAGATTTTGGCGGTTTGCGACTTATATGAAGACCGCACGAAAGAAGGTGCGCAAATGGTCAAAAAGGCTATGAAGAACGTACCTTTTGAAACTCAAAATTATAAAGATATTTTAGAAATGAGCGAGATTAACACCTTGTTTATTTTCTGTAGCTGGGAAGACCACGTTAAAGTTGCGGTTGAAGCAATGGAAAAGGGGATCGCCGTAGGTTTAGAAGTAGGTGGAGCATATTCCGTTGAAGATTGCTGGGCAATAGTAGACGCATACGAGAAGACGGGTACGCCCATAATGATGCTGGAAAACTGTTGCTATGGTCAATATGAGCTTATGGTTCTAAATATGGTTCGTCAAGGACTATTTGGTGACGTTGTTCATTGCGCGGGCGGTTATCAACACGACCTAAGAAAAGAGATTACGCACGGCAAGGAAAACAGACATTATCGTTTGCAAAATTACTTGACGCGTAACTGCGAAAACTATCCTACACACGAGCTTGGTCCAATATCTAAAATATTAGATATTAACCGTGGGAATTTGATGGTAAGTTTAACTTCGACTGCATCTTGCGCAAAGGGCTTGCGTCAATATATTAATGATGGAAAAACTTCTAATCCGGAGTTGAAAGACGTAGAATTCAAACAAGGGGATATTATTACTACGGTTATTAAATGTCTAAATGGGGAAACCATAACTTTGACTTTGGATACTACTTTGCCAAGAAGTTATTCTCGTGGTTTTACCATAAGGGGAACTAAGGCAATGTATCAAGAAGATAATAATTTACTCTTTAAGGACGGCTTACCTATCGTTTATGAGTTCTATGCAAAACCCCTTTGGAATAATGGTAGGCGATATGCAAGGAAGTATGCTCACCCCATTTGGAAGTGGTTTAAGAAGAAGGGCGTGCGCGGTGGCCACGGCGGTATGGATTACCTAGTGCTAAGAGCGTTCATAGAAGCTTTGCAAAACGGAACTTATATGCCAATTGACGCCTATGACACTGCATCTTGGATGGTAATTACACCCTTATCAGAGCAATCAATATTGAATGGTAGCGCGCCACAAAATATACCCGATTTCACTAGGGGAAAGTATCTAAATCGCACAGAAAAAGCCGAGGGCTTATATAATATCGATAAATAAAATAAGGAGAAAAATATGAACGGTTTAACTAAATTTTATTGTAGAGCATATCAAAAGGTTTTCAAGGTTGTATCCGATACTATTATGCCTTGGAGAGTTCCGGAATTAATCACCGGCGCAGGTAGCATTAAAAAACTTCCCGCATTTATTATGGAAAAGGGAATAAAGTCGGTTTTGGTTGTAACCGATGGAATGCTAATGAAATTAGGTCTTGTTCCCCCAATGCTTGAAGAAATGGATAAGATTGGACTAAAGTATGCTGTATATAGCGAAGTAGTTCCTAATCCCACTATTGATAATATTGAAGACGCACTCAAAATTTATAAAGATAACAAGTGTGAAGCAATCGTTGCTTTTGGCGGTGGTTCTCCCATGGACTGCGCAAAGATTGTTGCAGCTCGCGCGGTTTGTCCCAATAAACCCGTAAGCAAGATGAAAGGCGTTCTTAAAATACTAAGAAAGATACCTCCTTTCTTTGCTGTTCCGACTACGTCAGGTACGGGTAGCGAAGCTACTCTTGCAGCTGTTATTACTGACCCCAAAAC
>JAZRAN010000099.1:0-4216 GCA_045634605.1 Candidatus Stercoripulliclostridium sp.
GAGCTTTTGCCATATCATAATCTCCTTGATTTTACTTTAAATCAATTTATTAATTTACAATTAAACCATAGTTAAAATTAGTTTACCAAAAAAATATAAAAAGTCAATACTTAATATGCGCGCACACACGTAAGCACATAAAGTAAATTGTCGTATAAAGTCTTGAAAAACCTTTCTTTTTAATGTATAATAAAAAATATGGAAAAGAAGAATATCATTTTTTATTTTGCTGACCAACAACGTTGGGACACTATAACACCCGAGATAACACCTTCCCTTACTGCTCTTGCAAAAGAAGGTGCTCAATTTGACAACTGCTTTACTTGCCAACCTGTTTGCGGTCCGGCCCGTGCTTGTTTACAAAGCGGAACGTACGCAACGGAGAACGGCTCATACTGGAACGGCATCGCCCTAAGGAGCGACATCAAGCCTCTCGCCGAGTATTTTAACGAAGCAGGTTATGATACTGCCTATATTGGCAAGTGGCATCTAGCAAGCGATAGATACCCTGGTATAGGCATCCATTGTGAAAGTTCTAGTATCCCAAAAGATAGGCAAGGTAAATATTCATACGTTCGAGCAGCCGACGTTTTGGAATTCACTTCCCACGGATACGACGGCTACGTTTTTGATGAAAACGGCAACAAAATAGACTTTACCGGTTATCGCGCAGACTGCATAAACGATTTTGCCACCGAGTACATTGACAATCACTCCGGTGACAAACCCTTCTTTATGTTCATTTCTCAACTTGAGCCTCACCATCAAAACGATAGACATTGTTACGAAGGATATAAGCCTACTGTTGAGCAATATAAAGATTACCCCATACCGGACGATTTAACGTTCCTAGACGGCGACTACAAAAAGAGTTATCCCGACTATATTAGCGCGATAAATAGACTTGACTATAACGTAGGAAGACTTGTAGAAAAACTAAAAGAAAAAGGGATATATGAAAACACAATTATCATATATACTTCCGACCACGGCTCACACTTTAAAACAAGAAACCTAGAATACAAGAGAAGTCCCCACGATAGTTGCACGCATATTCCACTTATAATAAAGGGCGGTAAATTCAATGCGGGTGAAAACGTAAAAGATATAGTTAGCCTAATCGACCTTCCCCCTACCCTACTAGATTTTGCAGGCATCGAAATTCCCAAAAGCTATAGCGGTATTTCTCTCATTTCTAATGAAAAGAGAGAACATGCTTTCATACAAATAAGCGAATCGCAAGTAGGACGTGCAATTAGGACGAAAGACTATTTGTATTCAGTTAGAGCGCTAGGCATAGGATACGTTAAGGCAAAAGCCAAAGTCTATTTTGAAGATTATCTTTACGACGTAAACGCAGATCCTATACAAAAGAACAATCTTATCAAAGATAGAAAGTATAAAGATATTCGCAAGCAACTAAGAGAAGAACTTGCCAAACAAATGGTAGAAATCGGCGAGAAAAAGCCTATAATTCTTCCTGCATTATTCGTTAGAAAAAAATAATCTTGCTATACGTAAAAAAGAAAGCCTTGGGTATTCCCAAGGCTTTTTGTTTATTGCGCTAATACTATCTTATTCATCATACTTGATATAACGCTCTTCCCTACGTTTCTTTATACTTCTTACGATTAGAGCAATCAAAATTACAACTACAACACCCGCTCCTATTATAGCGTATAGCATCATAGAATTGTCTTCTTGTTCGCTTAGAATTAGTAACGCCTTTGCGTTAGTTACGTTGAGCGTTACAACGTCACCGTCATATAGCACGTCTTGAACGTACAAGATTTCGCCATCGTTAGTAAGTATTGCGTAAGCTATCTTGGTTTCGCCTTCTACTTCTATGACCGGCATAGTCAAATAAACGTCTCCATCAACTACGATAGTTTCGCCTTCGATGGTGTATTTTAGGTCATATACGGCGTTTATGCCCATATTCTCAAGAGCCTTGTAACTTTCCTTAACTTCGGCGTAAAGGTCGCTTATTTCAGCGCTGGTTTGGGCTTCCACCATTTCAAACTTTGTTTGACTATCAAACTTGCCTTCTAACGTTATATTGTTTTCTTCATCCGCAACACTCTTAGTTAAAACTTTAAAATTAAAGCTCTTGTAAGAAATATTGTAATTGTTGCTCTTTGCGCCCGAAGGAGTTAGCGTATAAGTACCTGCTTGCGTGGGGAACATTACGCTCGGTTCTTTTTCTAAGTCTTCATTAGAATCGCCCTTTTGGAATCCAAAGTAGAGATACTCGATTTTTGGAGTTTCGCCTTCTACAACTACTATGTCGTTAACGCTAACTTCAAGTTCTGCCTTGGTAATCTTAATGGTCGCTTCTCCGCTACCTACCAGTTTGTAGTTGTGATTATTTAGCGTTACCTTCGCAACGAAACTACCAACGTTTTTGACGTCGCCGGTATAAGAAATTTTCTCGTTAGCGTCTTCCCCATTAATAAGCCCTACTAATTCGTATTCTACGTTGTCGTGCTCATATCCATCGTAAACAATTTGCTTAGGAGAAACAAATCTAACGGTTACTTCTACGGGAATAACGTTTACTTCTATTTCCACTTCCGTTGCAGTGAAGTTTTTATCTTCCGGAGTAAAGATTACCTTGCAAATTACGGTTGCGGAATCTTTGAAGTTAGGTACTAATTCTTTTTCCCACGCAGATGAACCTGCTAGCTCTTTTAGAGTCCAATTGCCGTCTTCATAAACCTTGCCGGACACTTTAATTGCGGGTTTATTACTTGCATCGAGTTTGGTTCCCGCAATAACGTTTACCACGTCCTTAGCCGTTACTTCGGGTTCTTTGGGGAGAATAGTAAGTTTAGCCGTTTCGAACACTGCAACGTAGTTAGGTGAAGTCAAAGTTACGTTTCCTTGCAAGCGATAATTATATGTTGCGTATTCACTACTTCCTGCTAGTACGGAACTTTCTCCCGGGAATCTGGTAATATTTATAGATAGACCTACGTTTTCCAAAGTATCATCGTAAACAAGTCCTTCTACTTTATACTCAGGAGCGGGGTCAGCATCACCATAGTATTTTTCCTTTGCTAACGCCTTTATAGTCAAGGTTTTAGGAGAAATGGTATAGATTCCCTTGTTGAACTCGATTGCATAGTTAGGATTCAACTCTCCAATAGTACCGATTTCTATGTCGCTATCGCCAACGTTTTTAGCGCTGGTTGCAAGAGCGCCGTTCAATGACGTTACTCTTGTGTCGCTTATAGCAAACGTTAACTCTTTTATAGTTTCGCCATATACGCTTTCTTGATTATCCGCAGTAACGATTATATCAAGCTTGTTAACCGTCAAAATACCACATTCGCCCGCGCTTATAACGTAACCATCACTAACAGCATCGTCAGATATGGTTATGCTCATTTGATAATCTTTAACGTCTAATACGCCACCTGAATATTCTTCACCATCCAAGAATACTTTAATACCGCTTACGCCAGTCAATTCATTACCATTTTCATCAACGTATGCGAAGGTTATTTCATCAAGATAGTTTACTGCGAAAGACTTGATGGAAATCTCCATTTCCGTTTTATTTACGTTCAAAACAAATTCTACGCAGTTTTCCAGGTAGTTATCGCTTTCAAATTGAGTTGCTACTAAAGTGATTTCACCTGCTTTGAATATCGTCAATTTATTGCCTTCAAAAGCGCCCTTATCGCTTTCTTTTACGCTAAATACCACTTCGCTATTGCCGTGCGCTCCGCTTATTTGAGCATAATAAGGAATACCAAAATCGTGAGTAGCGCTAGACGTAAACGTTATAGCGTTAGGCGTAGCCTTGTTTACTACAAGGGCCTTTTTAGCGGTTGCGGAAATATCATAGTTTTCGTTACCGTAGGTAGCGTTTATTTCGTATTCGCCCGCATTAGTAAGAGAAACAAGGTCTAGGCTTACTTCGACTTTACGGTTTTGTTCATCCAAGAAATAAGCCGTTACCACGTGCGCTTCTCCATCATAAGTTATGCTGTCCGCCGCCATTCCGTCAATTAGATACTCAACGTTTCTTGCGAGCGGTACTACTTCGTAGTAAACGTAAGAATACGAACTATCTTCGCTCATTATAGCGTTTGCAAAAGATACTTCATAGTATTTTTCTACGTCTTCTGCAACGTCAATTACCAATCTATATTTACCTACTTTACCATAATCGGCATTAGAAGAAACGTCATTTCCATTTTCATCCAAG
>JAZRAN010000100.1:0-3044 GCA_045634605.1 Candidatus Stercoripulliclostridium sp.
ATGAAGTACGAGCAAAAGAAAGTCTCCCAAGGGGTTGCTGTAGTAGACCTACTGCGCCCTGAAGGGAGACTTTGTTTTGTGAAGTATTTCGCTAAAATAGCGTGTTTTTACCTGGCGCCGCCGCCACCACCGCCAAATCCACCACCGCCACCGCGGAAGCCACCGCCACTGCGACCAAAACTGCCACCTTTTGCGCTACTTTGCGCTTTGGACGCTTGGACTAGGTTATAGGTGGAACGGGATACGTTGGTAAGAGAAGTATTAAGACTTCTTCCTAAATCGAAGGAATTGTGGGTGCGGTGCATATACATATAGAAGTATAGATAACTCCTATCACGATAGTATGAAGTTGTGGTTGCAGGCTCGTAAAGTTCGGGGTATTTTAGTTTGAGCTCTTCTAGTACCCTTTCGCTTATGCCCATCATAGTTGCGTATACCATATACTCTTCCCACAAAATGAGAGCTGGAATTTCGTGCTCTTTTAGGTTGGAAAAGTCAAGCATAAAGCTTTCCAGTCCCTTGGACTCCATATATCTATCTAGTCCTACCTTGCTGAAACGCTTTGCCCTTGGCGCAAATAGGATGAGTATTCCGCCCGAAATAAGCGCTCCAACTGCGCCGTACGTTACAAGTGGCGCGCCTAGGAAAAGTAAAGCGCCGAGCATAAGGATACCGCCAATTATCGTCAACCACGAGCCGAGTTTGGTTTGCTCAAAGTTTTCACTTAGGAAGAAACCTGCGCCCGATTCCTTTACGAATTTATCGATTAGTCCGTTGATTTCCGCAGGATGCTTTTTGGAGTAGGACTCAAAATCCTTCATATCAAACGCCTTGCCCACTCCCCTTGATACGTTTGTGAGCATAGTTAGAAGAGTTCTTTCGTGCGCTTTTAGTTCTCCCATTTTCGCATCCGCTACGCTCTCTATTTCTATGACGTAATCGTCCTTGTCAGCGGGGGAAGGAAGAAGGGACACAAAACCCCTGCGAGCAAGGTCCATAATGGCGCCTGCAAGCATATTGCCCCTATTCTTTTGCTTTTTCGTACCGCCTTTGTAGTGATAGAAAAAGTGCGCCATTTCGGCAGGAGAATCGTTTGGTCTTATCTCCCTAACGTATGGGGGGTATTCCCCTTTTACCTTGTAGTAAAAAAACTTGAAGTACACTGCAAGGGCTATGGCGATTAGTACTAATACGCCACCCACAACCGTCCACGCAACGGTAGTTCTGCGCTCACGCAAAACGGTTGCTTTGTAGTCTTCCATCCACTTGGTTTCTTCGTCGATTACGGCTTGGCGCTTGGACTCCGAATATACCTTTTGGGCTCCCGAAAAATGCTCTTTTGGGAGTACGGTTCTAACTTCAAAGTAATTTCCTACTTGGAACTCCGTTGCCGTTGCGCTTACCTTATTACCGCTTACTTCTGCGTATGAGTCGGCTACTTCCGAGTGCAAATATACAAGAGAAGACTCCGTCATCGGCTCGCCACCCGGAAGATATACGTTAAGTTTTATTTCGTCTATATAAAGGCTAAAATCGTCGCTAAACGCATTGTAATAAAAGACGGCGCAATCGTCATAGACGCTTACCATATCGGTTACCGTATAACGCATAGTATAGGTAAGTTCGGAGTATGAAGTGTAGGGCATATAAAAGCCGATTTCAACGGACTTCACTTGCCCTGACGCTTTACCTTTTTCGTAGATATAATGGTGATTGTCTAGGTGTCTGTTGTCATTGTTAGCGGGGTTTTTTAGGTCGTAAGCGGGCGCTAAATACTCGCCTGTCTTGTTGTTTAGAACGGACAAGTTTTCTACCTTGGAGTAGGTCTTGGACTCGCTATCATAAAGTTCAATGACTCGGTAAAGGTTGTGGATTTCTTCGCTTCCTACCTTGATATGCCACGTTTCCGATATTTCCGCATCTCCGTTTTCTTTTAGGTAGACGTTGACTTCCGCTCGAGTAAGATACTCGTTGCCTTTATCCACGCAACCGGTAAGCGTAAACACGCACGCTAAAACAAATGATAGAATTAAGATGAGAGAGAAGAGTTTTTTCATAAAATTAGTGTTTCTCTAGGTAGAATGCTACGCAAATGCAAAATGCAAAATGCAAAATGCAAAATGGCTTCACTCCGCCTTGCTCCGTTCACAAGGAAAATTATATTTAGTCTATTAAACCACGATTTTTTGCTTTCCTAAGTAGGTCGCTAAAAGGCAATCTTTAAACACTACAGCAATTCTTAGACCTAAAGTTGTATTTTAGATGAGATACGACGGAAAGAGAAAAAATGGCGACAGGAGTTTACTTAGCGTAAATGACTGAGCTAGTTTTTCTTTTTCCTAAGTAGGTCGCTAAAAGACAACTTTAGGAGCTACTTGAACAGCTTCTTCTGCCTTGTAGTATACGCCGTCTTCAAACTTGAATAGTTTGGCTATGATATTTGCGGGGAAGGATTTCTTTTTGCGGTTATAGAGAAGTACGGTATCGTTGTATGATTGGCGGGTAAAAGCAATCTTATCTTCTATTTCGGTTAGTTCGTTTTGGAGAGAAGTAAAGTTGTAGTTTGCCTTTAACTCGGGGTACTTTTCGCTAACTACCAAAAGGCGAGCGAGCGCAGATGAAAGTTGGTTGTTGGCTTCAACTGCTTCTGCGGTAGTCTTTGCGCTACCGACGGATGCTCTTGCTTCGGTTACTTGGGTAAGCGTATCTTTTTCGTGAGAAGCGTAACCTTTTACGGTTTCTACTAGGTTAGGAATAAGGTCGTAACGGCGCTTTAATTGGACGTCGATTTGACTCCAAGCGTTATCCACGTTTTCCTTCATTTGAACGAGTTTATTATAGGTACAAATGGTATAAATACACATATTTTTCTCCTTTTACAAAGTATATTTAATTTAGTTATTTATATTATATAATATAACCCAAAATTTGTAAATACGCTTTGAGATTATATCTTGTCGCCGTTTGCGACTATCGTAGCGCCTAAGTTTATTTCCATAGATTTATCCCCCGCCGATAAAAACCAATCTTTCACTTCTTTATAT
>JAZRAN010000101.1:0-4451 GCA_045634605.1 Candidatus Stercoripulliclostridium sp.
TCTTGGGGAAGAGCTCCCAACTCCAAAATCTTTTGGACGGCGGAGAAGATACTATATCTTAATAATATTATGTAATGCGTACGTGCGTACGCGTAAAGGAAAAATGAAAATTAATTGTGGCTCACAACTTTATACTTATCGCAATTCCATAAAGACGGAAGAAGACCTAAGAGCAATCTTCGGTAGGCTTGCGTCTTATGGTTGCTCCGTTGCGCAGTGGAGTGGCGTAAGGCTAGACCTAGGCGGTAAGAAACTAAAAGAGATAGGGGATGATAATGGAATTATTATTCCCTTGAGCCATACTCCGTGGAAGAAGATAACGGAAGAAACGGAAAGGGTGGCAGAGTGGCATCTTGAAGCAGGAGCCCATACGGTAGGACTTGGTATGATGCCTATGGAATACCTAAAAAACCAAGATAAACTAAAAGAATTTTGTGAGAAGGCAAACGGCATAAGCGAAAAACTAAAGCCGTACGGACTAAAGTTTGGGTACCACAATCACTCAATGGAATTCAAGAAAATGGGGGATAAATTGGTACTAGAGCGACTTAGGGACGACTGCCCCGACCTAGAATTCATATTCGATACCTTTTGGTGTAGGTACGCAGGGTATAATCCAACCGAGTGGCTTGGAAAGTTAGACGGAAGGGTAAGAGATATACACCTTAAAGATTGGAGTCCCGGTATATTAAAACTTCCAAGAATACGGGACGTAGGAAAAGGGAAACTTGACTTTGGAGAGATACTCCAAAAGGCGGAAGAGAGTGGAACGGAAAACGCGCTAATAGAACACGACTTCACAAGAAATCCCGACAAGACGACAAGAGAGAGTATGGAATATCTAAAAGAGATATACCTAAACAAATAAAACAACACTAACCAAGAAAAAAATAAGGAATCCACTTATTGACGGCATCGCCAATATCTAGGAGAATAGATTATGATTAAAGCAAATACCAGTAGAAGAATAACTAAGCCCATCGCCATAGCAATAATGCTAATAGCATTAACGCTTGTTTGCGGAATATTGTTTACTTCAATCAACGTAAGCCCTGCGTTTGCAGCAACGTATCCGATGACAGTTCCTAGTAATACTTGGAATGATACGCATGTGTTTGCCATTGCTGATATGACTGATTGCTCCACGCAAAGTAGCATATCTGCTCTTTCAACGACGGGTACATTTAATGTTTCAGCGTTTTCAATTTCTTGTGGAACGCAAGACACGGATTATACTACATTATCTAGTCCAAATGGTTTTACGACAACGGCAAACAGTTGGAAATGGATAAGCAATGCATCAGGTGGTGTAAACTTCTCCGTTGCGTTTATGCATACTTATCAAATTTCTGATACATTGTTTGAAATGTTATCGACGGGATCATATATTGTTTCAGCTAGTGCTACAGCTAGTGCTACAATATCTAATGGTAGTGCGGACTGGTATGATTATATGTATATTGGTATTGGTTACGCAGAAAACGATACTGTGGCTAAAACTATTGGTGGATTTAATGAAGTAAAGGGCCGTGTTGGTACCGGTGGAGATCCTAATAGTGATAAAATAGGGGTAAATGCATCTTCAAGCAACCCGGATGCTATTACGAATTATGATTTTGGAAACTTGACGGCTCGTAGTTCTTCGGCACAACAAAAGTATCTTCGTGTTGGTGTTTTTGCAAGACCTTGGCAGGGTGGTGGTGCAACCATAGAGATTACAGTTCCAAATGTATCATTTACCATATCATCTGCTCCTGCAAGCATGTCTATGCCGACTGACTTTAACACGAACAACGGCTTGACTTGGACCCAAACGGAAATGGTAGAGTACGTTACTCAACCCGCTAGTTCCGTAAAAACCATATCATCTCTTGACTACTCGGAAACCGTAAGCACCTTTACCGGCATTGATAATACGACTAAATACGTATCTTCTTCAACGGGTAAGTTTACTTCCAATGATACTTGGAATTATCCCAGCGCTCCCGGTAGTTCAACCACCTTGTATCACATAGGTTTTATGTACACTTATAGATTGACCGATTCAGTCTATAACTCCTTACTTAACAACGGCGCATCTCTTTCTTTGAGAATGAGCGCCAACATTTCTTGCAGCACAATGACTCCCGACGCAAGATTGTGGTTGTATGCGGGCATAGGTACTGCAGGAAGTGATAGTTCTGCGGTTACTTATAATGGTTTCAAACAAGTACAAAGCCGTTATAATTCGCATATGTATTATACGAGTAGTAATAATTTTTCCAATTTGGGATTGGATACTTATTTCCAAACGTCATCTTCCAACTCCGGTTATAAGTATCTAAGAATTGCTTTCTTGACGGAACTTTGGCCTGGTAATTCTACTACGGATTTGGATTTGAGTTCAGTAAGAATTACTTTAAGTATGGAAGAAAAGGTGCCTACTGACAGCACTGTTCCTTACCGCACTAACAATATGACCAAACCTTCTGATTGGGGCAATTATTCAAGCACGTTCTACGATAGCGCAGTATCCGGCAACTTCCACACGCAAGACTCTATGTACACCATCAACAATAGTGGCTCAACGCTATCTACAAGTGGCGGAAGTTCTTCATATTTCCAAACTTCAGGAAGTGGAATAGTTCAAAACGGTTGGGGTACGAGTGGCGTTTCATCCGGACTTATCGTTGCCGGTCTAAGCAGTAAAGACATAGAGCAATCAGCAAACACTTCCAACACGTACGGTGGATATCTTGCGGTCGGAGAAAGAATGTTGTATGGTATGTTCTATACAATGAAAGTAAGCGAAAAGGTATATAATGCGTTGCTTGCAGGTCAAATAACGATTAACCTTACCCCGCAAAGCACGTATAGTGGCGGAAGCCAAACGGCTAAAACTTGGGCATATATTGGTTTAGGATACGCCGCTAATGAAACCGCGGCAAAGCAAGGTAACGGCTTTATAGAAATAAAAGGTTACGTTGGCCCCAGTCGTGACCATATTGCTAGTGGAAATAGTTCGTCGCAAAATACTATAAGTAACTTTAGGTTTACTCAAAGTGGCGTTAGTTCCCAAAATTATAACGGCAACGCAAGTAATGGTAACGAAAAATATTTGCGCTTTGGTATTTGGGGTTATAGCGTAGCGGGCTCATCAAGTGGCCAACAACACTCGTTCACTTTGTCGTCAAACTATGATATTTCTCTCTATCCGGCAGATACAAGTAGTAACGGTCCTTCATATAGCGTATCAAACGGCGGAGTCATAAGTAGCAATCAAGTTACCATAAGTGATAACCCTGGCGTAGATTACTATACGATTAATGGCAAGAAAGTACAAGTTGCAAAAATCTCTAATACCAGTTTTAGCACGAATACGATAGTTACTTTACCCGAATACGGCACCTATACTCTTTCTGCGGTCGACCTTTGGGGTAACTCTAGTAGCAGTATAACGTTTACGTATTTTTATGCGAATATTTATGCTAATGCGGAAACTGACGGCGTAGAAAACAACTATTCGGGCGGAAAGATAGTCTTTAATGCAAACTATAATAACGGCAACGGATATCAGTCGCAACAAGTAACGAATAATGGCGCTTATACGAGTAACTTTAATATTTGGGCAAAGCCTAATGCGGGATATTACTTTGCAGGCTTTACTCTTGGCGACCATTATTCTAGCATAAATCTAAACCTTTCTAGTAATAATACGATTTCTGCGGCAGGAAGCAGAACGGGCAATAATGGTAATTATGCAAGCATAAAAGCGGATAGTTGCGAGTTTATGTTCAGCTGGAACGTTTATACTAACGTTATTATTCCCGCTGATGGAAATATTTACATAACCGCTCACTTTAAGGCTATTCCCACAACGAACAATAGCGGTACTTACGATAAGACTGCTAAGACGCTAACCGTAGGTTCCGTTTCCAACGTTCCCGGAGCGGGAACGATGAATCACGTCATAAACTACTCCGGTACGGCTAGCGCAGGAACGGCGCCTGTAAGCGCAGGTACTTATCCTGCAACCGCAACGGTTACTTGGAACGGCATTAGCGTTGGTTCAAAGACGGAAAATATTACCATTTCTCCCAAAAATATTACCGCAAACTATACTTGCGACACTAACGTTAACTACTTTGGCGGTACGGACGTTACGAGCCTTGTAGATTATGCCTTTGGCGCAAGCGATATTTGCTCCGGCGATACGGTAGGCGCAAGCATAACGGCAACCCTTTCCGGCAAGGACGTAGGCGCAAGAAACGTTAGCGTAAGCGCTACTCTCAGTGGAGCGGAAAGCGCCAACTATAACCTTACCAATCCTACCGCAACCTTGAATATGATGGTAGATAAAGCACCCGTAAGCGTTACTTTTACTACCACAGGCAAGATTTACGATGGCAATAATACGGCAACGGTAAACGAGCCCACCATTACCGGTATGGTTAGTGGAGAAAGCATTTCCT
>JAZRAN010000102.1:0-5867 GCA_045634605.1 Candidatus Stercoripulliclostridium sp.
GCGTAGTGGTCGTCGGGGGACATATGATTTTCTTGCCCAAATAAGGTGTAAGTACAAGTGTAATTGCCAACGTCACAAATAATATAAAGGTCGTCGCCACGAACGGAATCGTTTATCATTCCTTTGCCATCACCCGAGGTGAAACGAGGACAAATGGAATCTAGAATGAATGATTTTTTCTTAAATCTAGGATTGCGATTGCCTACTTCCTTGTTGTACCATTCTACCAAATAGTTATCAACTTGCTTTCCTAATTCTTTAGCCCCTTCTAAAACAATTAGTCCCAAAGGGGCAACGGGTGATGCGTCGTCAAAAACTTCACTAAAAAATGTGGGCATAACTTTCTCCAATGTATTAATGGGTTATTTGTATTATATCATACGCAACTTTTATAATCAATTAAAATGATTTAACATTTATATTGTAGTATAAATGGTTGCATAAACTCAAAACGCTAAAAGAAAGACGGAGCAAAGGCTCCGTCAACTTTTATGATTGTATAAACCTAGACCCTGCGGTGTCGTCGTCCTTGTTATCGTCGTTTACTCCGGCAAACTGAGAGTTATATAGTTCGTAGTAGAAACCCTTCTTCGCCATTAGCGTTTCGTGATTACCTTGCTCTACTACGTCACCATGGTTCATAACAAGAATTACTTGCGCGTGCTTGATGGTAGACAAGCGGTGAGCAATAACAAAGTTAGTCTTTCCTTCCGTCATTGCAAGCATTGCGCTTTGTATGTATTTTTCGGTACGAGTATCAACGGAGCTGGTCGCTTCGTCAAGGATTATAATTCTCGGCTTCTTTAGTATAGCTCTTGCGATAGTCAAAAGTTGCTTTTGTCCTGCGCTTATGTTAGCCGCATCTTCCTTCAAGATGGTATCGTAGCCGTGCTCCATCGTTTGAATAAATTGGTCGGCGTAAGCTTCTTTTGCCGCTTGAATTATTTCTTCTCGCGTAGCGTTCGGGTTGCCGTAAGCAATATTTTCGGCTACCGTACCATTAAACAACCAAGTATCTTGTAGAACCATACCATAAAGGCTTCTTAGGTCGTTACGGCTATACTCGTTGATGTCTACGCCGTCTATTAGTATGCGTCCGGAGTCTATGTCGTAGAATCTCATCAGAAGGTTTACGAGCGTCGTCTTACCTGCGCCCGTAGGTCCTACGATTGCTATACTATCGCCTGCGTTAACGTGCAAACTAAGGTCGGTAATAAGGGGCTTATCCTTAGTGTAACTAAACGCTACGTGCTCGATATCAACGGTACCAACGCACTCTTCTACGGAAATCTTTCTATTGCCTTCCGCCGTCATTTCTTGTAGGTCGAAGACTTGGAATACTCTTTCCGCGGCAGCTATGGAAGATTGTATGGTATTTGCGATATTAGAAATATTTTCTATAGGTTGCGCAAATTGTCTGGTGTAAGAAAGTAGCGCTTGTATGTCGCCTATGGTAACAAGTCCCGTACCTGCCCTTATACCACCGCCTACGCAGATGCCAACGTAAACGAGATTGTCGATAAACTTAATACTCGGCAGTATTACGCCTGCTAGGAATTGCGAGCGTCTTGTCGCCTTCTTTAATTCCTTATTTATTTGCTCATAGGTCAAAATACTTTCTTCTTCGTGCCCATAGAGTTTTATAACTCGGTGTCCCGTGTACATTTCTTCTATGTGTCCGTTCAATTGACCTATGCGTTTTTGTTGGCGAGCAAACTCTACTTGAGAGCGTTTTACGATTAAGCTTGATACGATTAATAATACGGGCAAGCTTACTAGCGCTATGATAGCAAGCAACCAATCTATTCTAACCATCATTACGAAAACGCCCGTAACCGTCATAACGCCCGTTATGATTTGGTTAATGGAGTCTTGTAGGGTTAGAGATATCATTTCGATATCAATGGTAAAACGAGAAAGTACGTCGCCAAGCGGAGTGCCGTCAAAGTATGAAAGCGGAACTTTGTCGAGTTTCAACTTGACGTCGGTACGCATTCTTCTTACTACTCTTTGGCTCATCGTAGCCGCTATCAAGCCGGAAGTAAATTGGAACAATGCGTTCAAAACGTACAATACCGCGCACGTCCAAAGTACGGGCGCAATATAAGTATAAAGTTGTCCGTTGCCTAACGGGGGGCGCCTAATATCAACGAAGTATTGGATGCTATCAACTAGGGCGTTGGTAACTTTCTTCATAATATCGGGAACCCAAATTGCAAACCACGCGCCTATTGCCGCAATCAAAATCATAGCTATAAGCATAGGATATTGCGGTTTTAGGTATTTGACAAGGCGTATTACCGTAGCTTTAAAGTTTTCCGCCTTATCAACTTCCTTGATTTCCGGACCGCCTACGCCTAGCGCGCGACCTAAATCAAGACCCTTTTGTTCGGTTTGTTGGTTGGAACTTATGTTTTCGAATTCGCTCATAGACCAAGTTCCTCCTCGCTCATTTGTGAAAGTGCAATATCACGATAAACGTCGCAGTTATGAATTAGGTATTCGTGAGTACCTTGTCCTACTATCTTACCGCCGTCTAAAACGATGATATTGTCTGCATCCATAATGGTACCTATGCGTTGAGCTACTATTATGGTTGCGCTGTTACCGGTAATCTTCTTTAATGCTTGACGCAAATTCTTGTCCGTCCTAAAGTCAAGAGCGGAGAAACTATCGTCAAAAATGAGTACTTCGGGCTTACGGATGATTGCGCGAGCAATAGCAAGACGTTGCTTTTGACCGCCGGAGAAGTTACCGCCGCCCTGCTCTACTCTTGCGTTCAACTGACCTTCTTTTTCTCTTACGAAGGTATCGCTTTGAGCAATTTCAAGGGCTTCCCAACATTCTTCATCGGTTGCGTTTTCCTTACCGTAGCAAAGGTTATCTTTTATGGTACCGCTAAATAATACGCTTCGTTGCGGTACGAAACCTATCTTCAAGCGTAGTTCTTCTTGCGTCATTTCTCTTACGTCTACGCCGTCAACCAAAACCTTTCCTTCCGTTACGTCATAGAAACGCGGTATGAGATTTATTACCGAACTCTTACCACTTCCCGTACCGCCGACGATTGCGGTAACTTTGCCCTTTTCCGCGTGGAAGTTAATATTAGAAAGGATATTGTTTTCCGCTTCCGCCGAATACTTAAAGTTGACGTTTTCGAACTTAACGGAGCCAACGGAAGTATAATTCTTGTTGGGATTTTCCGGGTCTTGTAGCTCGGGCTCAGTCGCTAAAACTTCGTTTATACGTAGAGCGGACGCCGTTGCTCTTGGGAACATAACGAATACCGTTGCAAGCATAACGAGAGCCATCATAATTTGGGTCATATATTGTATAACCGCCATCATATCGCCGACGTCGATGTCCGCGTTATTTGCAATTTGTACGCTAGCTCTCCAAACTACGCCAACCATAGAGCAGTTCATAACTACTGCAATCAAGGGAGCGAGAACTGCGCACCATCTATTAACTGCGATAGCGGTTTTGGTTAGGCTTTCGTTAACTTCGCTAAAGCGAGCGTTTTCGGTTTCTTGCTTATTGAACGCGCGAACAACACGGATACCCGTTAGACCTTCACGAGTTATAAGCGTTAGTTTATCGACTTTCTTTTGTATGGTTTGGAATAGCGGATATACAACCTTTGCCGCCATAACGGATGCTATAACCAAAATAGGAATATCATAGAATATTACGGCAGTCATCTTGAAGGACTTCTCTATCGACATAATAGTACCGCCTATCAAAGTGATAGGAGCGATTAGTCCCGTTCTCAAAATGAGCAAGAATACCTGTTGTATTTGGTTAACGTCGTTCGTAGAACGAGTCATTAGGCTAGAAGTAGAATATCTATCAAACTCTATTAACGAGAAGGTTTCTACCTTACCGAATACCTTACTTCTTATAATGGAACTGAATTCCGACGCAAGTTTGGAGCTTAGTAGCGCCGCTAGTATTGCGCAAGCGCAAGCCGCAACCGTAAGGAGTAGCATTATGCCACCGCGCTTAAGAATAAACGCCATATCGTCGGTTTGAGTAGTATCGCCGTCGGGTAGCATCATATCCTTATAGGTCTTGAACTCAACTAGAGCAATGCTAAAGTTGGTTATGTCGCCTGCTTTTACGGATTCTTCAAAGTCTTGCTTACTGGTACCCGTTGCGCTTAGCGTTAGGTAATTACCTATTCTAATCCAAAATTGTTTCCACTTACTACCGAAGTTTGCTTTATCTTTAAGGGGAGTTTTGGCAACTATCTTACCTTCGGCATCAAGTTCGCTTTCATAGTATTTTGCAAGTTCCTTGATAATTCTTGCGGGTTTCTTATTGTTTAGATTTAGTAGATTTGCAAGTAAAATATGGTCGTCCGCTTCGGTGTACCACTTACACATACGATTTACGTCATCGGTTATGGACTTTACTTGGTCTTCGGTAAATTCATCGCGATGCTTATTCTTGGTAATCAAAGCGTCGATGAGTATTTTTGCGTTATATTCGCTTGCTAGCGTTTGAGCGTCTTCATCGGTAATACCACGATAGGTGTCCACCCACTTATCTCCTACGTACTTGTATGCGTAACCTAGAACGCTGTTACAAATGATTACTTCGTAGTCGGGCATCGGGTCTGCTCTACCGGTATAACTTTGCTTTACGCTTTCTACTTGTTCGCCGTCGATGTCGCTATAAACGTAAAGGAGTTTGTCTTGCTCTAGCGCCCTACCGAATTTGTCGGTTGCAAGTCTATTGCCGTTTTTATCTACGGGGATAGGCATTAGGTTGCCGTGCTCGGAGTGCTTCATACGGCTTATGCAAGCGGTAAGTATTCTGCGGTTGGACTCGTTTGACATTGCGTCTTCGTCAACTCTCGGGTCTTGGTTGAGAAGGCTATTTACGGTAATATCGTCGTCGGAACCTTCAATTTTAATGGAAGATTTGTTGGTCTTTGACGCTTCGTAATTGTCGTGAATATCAAAAACGAGAAGAGCGTTTATAACTTCCGCTATTTGAGCGCGGTCGGCATCGGTATAGTAATAATCCCAAAAAGACGGTGACCATTCGTCAATTTGCTTTTGTGACCAACCGTATTGCGTAGCCATCTTGTCGCGTTCTTCAAACGCTTTGAGTTGGAAAGGCTCTAATCCTTCTAGGAAAGGAGTCATAACGTCGTCAAAAAGTTGTTGACTGTCTTTGACCGGTATGTCACGGAAAACGAAGTCGATAGTAATATCCCCACCTTCTTCTTCCTGGATGGCGGCGGCTAGGTCAAAAGTAGAGAAACCTTCCACCATCTCGAAGACGGGAATAGTGTCTTCATCGTAACCCTTGAGCGTTTTTTCGGAATCTACGGAAGAAAGGCTGGACGGCTTTTCCATTTCCAAATGCTCGTAAAGGGGTTCGTAATCGATGTAGATACCATCGTCGATAATTTCGGACATTTTTTCGGGCAAATAAAGTTCAGCAACCGCTTGACCCGTGACAAGAATGATGATAACTACTATCATCCATGCCATCGGTTTCAAATTACGGAAAAGTTTGAACATTCCCAAATCCCCTTATATAATAAAATATTAATATATATTATACGCCACCTGCGCACGCGTGTCAATATAGCAAAAGACAAAAAGCGCATTAAAATTCAAATATTGCTTTTTATTGTAAAAAAAAGATAGCCTAAATAGGCTATCTTTCATAGTTTCAATTTTTTTTCGCTATTTAATTATGGAACTTTCCCAACTTGCAGGCGCTTCGTAACCCATAAGCTTTGCTACGGTTCCGGCTACGTTAGCAAGCCCCATATCGTCGTTTTCTGCGATTTCGCAATCTACGCCGTAAACGATGAAAGGAACTTTGTTAAGGCTGTGAGCTGTACGGGG
>JAZRAN010000103.1:0-2736 GCA_045634605.1 Candidatus Stercoripulliclostridium sp.
TGGTAGGACAAGATGGTACTGCAAATAATAGTGGATACGGAATATTTGACAAATATGGGGTTGTGCCTGCAATTCTCATAGAAACGTTAGTGCAAGAAGAAGTAAGTAAATAAGCAATATAAATCAAAATCCCCCCTTTCAGCAAAAGGGGGATTTTTTTAGCAATTATACATATTTATTGTTAGCTGGACTTTGAGCCAGTTCTATTGACTTTTAACTAATTTGCAAGCAATCGCTAACAAAATCATCACGCAAGCGCTAATTAGATAATAGGTTTTTAGTGGTGTGAGTAGGGAAAGGAAAGCGAAGATTAATGAAAGAAATAGGTAAAGTCGGCTCTTTTGGTTGGAAAAAAGCCTGCTTAATATAAGCGACTTATCGTAGGTGATTTTTTGGCGTGTGGGTTTAGTTGGCTTTGGGGGTAAGGCGTTATGCTTTTTTAACTCTTTCCAAACTGCGTATTTGCTTGGGAAGGTAAATCTTATAGGGAGAATCGCCGTTAGCGTTATCGTTTTTCTTTCCCTTGCCCTTGTTAAAATTATAATTTCGTTTACGCCTTCTCTTGCGCCGAATCTATAAGCGCTCGCAATATCTTCTTGGGTAAGGTTTATAAATCTATAAAGGACTGCTACGAGTATCAATTTGTCATCGTGCCTATATATAAAATAGGGGCTTGAAATCAATACTCGATTGTCCGCTTTCACTAGGTTATAAAATAGGTTGGTTTGCTTTTCTCTATCCATTAGCGCAAGGTAGGTCGGCATCTCGTCGGCGCTCATATCTTTTACTATGACTTTCCTACGCATATTTATAAATATAAATATGGTAAGAAGTATGACGTAGCCTACGGACGTCAAAATAATAGCCAAGTTTTTGGGCATAACGCCACTGAGTAGCCCGTATGCGACCACGAAAAAGGAAAGCGTAAAGATTATGGTATCAATAACTTTTGCCATACTTAAATTATTCCCACGTAAATTAAAATATACTATTGAAAAGGGCGTGTAAAAAGAGTATAATATGAGTATGAGAATTGCAGTATTCGGGGGAGCGTTTGACCCCTTGCACAAAGAGCATATACGCATTATAGACGGAGCTAAGTCACTTCTTAAAATGGACAAGGTACTTTTGCTACCGACCTATAATCCACCGCACAAGGATGGCGCCAGCGTTTCTTACGAGCATAGGGTAGAAATGCTCCGTTTGTTTGCGCTCTCTCGCCCATACGTAGAAATTGATGAAACGGAAAAGGCGCATTCACTGGAAAAGAGTTACGCATATATAGTCCTTGCGGAGATAAAAAAGCGTTATCCTACGGATGATTTATACTATATTATAGGCAGTGATTCTCTACGCAAGCTTACTAGTTGGGCTCGCCCCGATGAACTTCTTAAAAGCGTAAAAATTATAGTTATAACTCGTGGAGAAGATGACGTTAGTGAACTTATAAATGAATACTCCGAGCGATTTGGGGGTGAAATTTCCGTTGGTTTTGGGGCGGAGAGCGAGTCTTCAAGTTCCATAAGATTTATGTTGGAAATTGGCGCGTATGACGAGTTAAAAGGCAGAATTGACGATAAAATTTTGGATTATATCATCAAAAACAACCTATATTCTCGCTATGCTGACGTTGTGGAAAAACTAAAATCCACTCTTAGTGAAAGGACTTTCCGTCACTCGTTGCGTGTTGCGGAGTTTGCGGTGGAAAACGCTTGGAGAGTATGGGAAGACTACGATAGAGCGTTACTTGCAGGGCTACTGCACGATTGCGCAAAGGGGCAAAAACCCATAAAGAATCTTGACGCATACGATACTAACTCACCGGAAGTCATCCATCAATACGACGGCGCCTTGATTGCTCGCAGGGAGTACGGCATAGTCGACAATATTGTCCTTGATGCGATTAGGTATCACACTACGGCAAAGCCAAACTTTTCATCGCTTGGCAAGTTGTTGTATCTTGCCGACAAACTTGAGCGTGGTAGGGATTATCCTTCGGTAGAGCGTTTACGCTCGATTTTGGAAAAAGAAGGGGTTGACGCTTGCTTTAAGGAAACGCTTGCTCACTCCATAGAATACTTGCGCGCGAGCGATAAAGAAATAGACCTATTGACTTTGAGAGCGTACGAGTGGTACAATAGATAAAAGAAAAGGAGAAATAATATGAACTCATTTGAACTTGCGAAGAAAATTAGTGAATTACTGGAAGACAGGCACGCAGGCGACGTCGAAATTATCGACCTAACCGAAAAAAGCACGATAGCGGATTACTTTGTAATTGCTACTGCAAAAAACACTTCTCACGTAAGAGCTCTTTGCGACGAAGTTGAAGAAGGGTTGGAAAAGGAAGAAATTTTTGTTTCTAGGAAAGAAGGTCTACGTGATGGCCGTTGGGCGGTACTGGACTATGATGACGTTTTGGTTCATATCTTTAATAGCGACACTCGTGATTTCTTCTGTCTGGAAAAACTTTGGAAGGACCACAAGGTAGCAAAGAACGAAGAAGAATAGGAACAGGTGATGGAAGAAAAAGAGATGCTTGCGGAAATTAACTCCGCGCAAGAAGAAATAAAGGAAAATAGCCAAGCGGAAGTTGCGGAAGCCGTAGCTCCCGTTTTGGATGCCGAAAACACAGAGAAAAAGACGGAAACCAAGCCCAAGAAGAACGTAAAAAGACTTGCTACCGCCTACATTACCAAGGTAGCGGTACTAAGCGCAGTCGCAACGGTACTCTAC
>JAZRAN010000104.1:0-1599 GCA_045634605.1 Candidatus Stercoripulliclostridium sp.
GGTCTGTCCGTCAGAGGCGCAGTGGGTAATATTTTGCTTTTCCTCATTATTTACCCCATTTCCGTAGGTGTTTCTGCACTGATCCGCGCCATCGTAACGCCGAAAGAACAGAAAGAATATAAGAGCATACTGGATTAAAACTTGTAAAACCCGCTGCAGCTTCGTTCCACATCGGAGAAACACTCAGTCATTTACGGGAAGTAAACTCCTGTCGTGAATTTTTTCCTTTCCGTCGTATCTCATCCAAACTCCAAAGTCTATCAAGCCGTAGTGGGTGTGTATTTTGGCGAATTAGTTAGAAAAGTAAAAAAATCCTTCGGTCGTTTACCTTTAGTAAAGTCCCGTCAGTATTTTTTCACTTTCCGTCCTAATTCATCCAAACTCCAAAGTCTATCAAGCCGTAGTGCGTGAGTATTTGGGCAACGTCCAAAGACTATCAAACGATACGTATGTAATCACGACAAGGTCGTGTATATAATTGAGCCATTGGCTCGCTATAATTAACGCTTTGCGTTGTACGTAATCACACGAAGTGTGTATTTGCTATGAAACTAGATAAAAAAGTAATCTTCAAAGAAGTTTGGTATTATTTCTTGCTCGCAATATTCGCTTTCTTGCGAGCCATTGCTATTTACGTCTTTATCGTTCCTAACGCTTTTGCGCCGGGCGGTGTTGGTGGTATAGCATCAATTCTCTATAACTTTGTCGCAACCTACGACGTTGAACTTGCGGACAAGTGGTTTGACCCGGGCGTTTGGCTATTCATTATGAATATTCCGCTCATAATTGCCGCTCTATTCAAACTCGAAAAACGCTACTCCATAACCACTTGCGTTTGCGTTCTTATGTATAGTGGATTTACTTGGCTACTAAGCTTCCTTGATTTCCCCACCTTCCAAGGCGCAGGATTAGATAGTGGCGTTACTATGCTCGCAGCAATAGCAGGCGGTGTAATAGGGGGCGTATCTTTCGGCGGTATGCTACTACTCAATACCGGCGCAGGCGGTACCGAAATTATAGCAAAGATTACCTATGAAGCCAAACCCGATATGAATATTCAATGGCAACTCTTCGCTTGCGACTCCTTCGTAGTTATACTTTCCGGTGTGCTGGGCGCAGTTCAAGCCAAAAACGGCACCCCCGATGAAATCTTCGTAGGCATCGCAACCCCCGTGCTATATTCATTTATAACCTTGTTCTTAACTTCTCAAGTTGCGGAAATTCTAACTAACGGCGTACAATCGAGCGTTGTATTCCACATAGTTACCGATAAAAAAGAAGAAGTTAGAGAAGCAATCGTTAACGGCGTCAGACGTGGTGGCTCCATCATAAAAACCGAAGGCACCTATTCCCGCGAAGAACACAATATGATAATTTGCGTTGTTCGTAAAAAACAAACGACTTCTTTCAAGAAATTACTCAAAGAAATCGATCCTAACGCTTTCATATACATAACGAAGGCGAAGGAAGTTAGTGGGTTGTTCCGCACCGGTAACTAGTTAGACTTTGTATTTTGGCGAACTCCATAGGAAAGTAAAATAGCCCGGCAGGGCGCAGTAGGTCAACTACAGCAACCCTTTGGACTTTTCACTTTCCGTC
>JAZRAN010000105.1:0-5296 GCA_045634605.1 Candidatus Stercoripulliclostridium sp.
TGGCGGTGGACTTATAGGAAGATTGCAGGGTGCGCAAAGCGCTCGAATAGGGTATATCGCTATTGCGCCTGCGATAGTGTTCGTAAGCGGTATAGCGGTACTCAAGGGATGGTTCCAAGGACACGAGCAAATGTTTCCTACCGCTCTTTCTTCACTCGTGGAATCGGTAGTAAAACTAGCGGTCGGCTTATCCTTTGCTTACGTCCTAAGGGCGTATGGAGTAGCGGTGCAAGTGGGTGGAGCGCTAATGGGAGTTAGCGTTAGTGAAGCCGTTACTTTCGTCATACTTTACTTCATATATAAAAGGAAAAACCTTGGAGATAGGGTAAAACTGGATTTTAATTTAGCAAAGGAAGAATATAAGAGTATTCTTAGGATATCGCTACCTATTACTATAGGCGGTATGATTTTTCCGCTTACCCAATTCATAGATAGTTTTTTAGTAGTCAACGTGCTGAAAGGCTCTCTTGGAGAGTCCGTTGCCACGGCGTCTTACGGAGTGTTTTCAGGACCTGTTACTACCCTAATAAATCTACCCGTTTCGCTCGCTCTTGCGGTAGGTGTTGCAGTTGTGCCACATCTTTCCAAAAATAAGGAAGAGAGAAACCTTGAGTCTATTAGAATTAAAACTTCTACCGCAGTCAAAGTTGCGGTCTTGATAGGAGTGCCTTTTACGGCTCTGTTTTTTGTTGCGCCAAGAGAGATACTGACCTTCCTTTACGGCTCACTTTCGGAAAGCGAGCTTGCGCTTGCGGTAGACCTTTTGAGAATTTCCAGTCCAATGGTATTACTTCTTTCCGTTACGCAAATTTGCACTTCCGTTTTACAAGGGCTAAAAGATTTGCGCTCGCCTATAATCAATCTTGCCATAGGTGGAGTGGTCAAACTTGCGCTTAGCGGGGTATTATTATTTACGGTCGGCATAAGGGGCGTTGCGATATCGGGAGTAATTGCTTTTTCCGTGACTACCACGCTAAGCGTAATATCTACGTTTAAACTAATGGGAAAAAACCCGGATATTATTAAAAATAGTGGCGTTATTTTTGCCTTTGGTGGTATAATAGGAATAAGCTTGAGCCTTGCAACTTTATTGCGCCTATCGTTTTTATGGATTGCGGTAATAGGCGTTATAAGCGGAGTGGCGTATTTACTGGGCGTTTTGACTTCCAGGGCTTTTACTACGGATGAGATACTAAGTCTACCTTTTGGTAGAAAAATACTAAAACTAAAAAGGAATACGGGATAGCATATGAATTCATTTACATATTTTGCCGGCGAAGATTTTATCACGAGAAAGATTGCTAATTTTGAGTGCAATATTCCCATTATTATTGATGGTATAGACGAAGAAATTTTTCCAAAAGTCAAGGAAAAACTTCTTTTTAACTTTGGAAAGCACGCTATTGCCGTCATTCTTGATGAAGGTGGAAATCCGGAAGAGATAACCATAGAAAATCTTACTTATCGTCCCCGCCTTATAATCAAATGCGCCGACTTTATTTGTCGTGATTACTATACTTTTGGCGACCTTGTGGAAATCATAAGAAGACTCCGTGACCCCGATGGATGTCAATGGGATAGGGCGCAAACAAACGAGAGCATAAGAAACAACGCTATTGAAGAAGCGTACGAGTTAGCGGAAGCCGTAAATCTCCACGACAGAGAAAAGATGGTAGAAGAAAGCGGTGACGTATTATTGCAAGGACTTTTCCACGCATCAATTGCGGAAGAAAGCGGTTTTTTTACTCCCGTTGACGTCATAAACGGCATTTGCCATAAGCTGGTTTCCCGCCATACTCACATTTTTGGCGAAAACAAGGCGCAAAACGCAGAAGAAGCGCTCAAATTTTGGGAGCAAGCAAAGGCTGTGGAAAAGGGCTACGGCGGACTAGAAGATAAAATTAATTCCGTCCCCGTCACTTTCGGCGCGCTAATGAGAGCGTATAAGGTGCAAAAAATCATAAAGAAATGCGGATTTGACTTTGAAGATGCAAAGGGCGCTTTGCAAAAGGTTTATGAAGAATTGGACGAAATGATGGTTGCTACTACTCCGGAAGAGCAAGAAAAGGAAGCGGGCGACGTATTGTTTGCGGTATTGAACGTTTTGCGTTTCCTAAAAGTAGACCCCGAACTTGCGCTAACGGGCACTACTAACCGCTTTATAAAGAGATTTTTGTACGTAGAAAAGAAGGCGAAAGAGATAGGATTTGAACTAATTCCGGAAAACCTTGAACTAATGGAAAAATACTATCAAGAAGGTAAAAAGATACTTGGCTAATGGTAAAAATAGGGGATATAGAACTTAATTCGCCCTTTATACTCCCCGCAATAGCAGGGTTTAGCGATATAGGGTTAAGGGTACTTGCCTATCGTTATGGCGCAGGACTTTGCGTTGGCGAAATGGTGTCGGCAAAAGGACTCGTTTACGGCTCGGAAAACACCGAGTCACTTCTTGCTACCGACCCTAGAGAGCCGATTAAAGCCGTACAGCTTTTTGGTGGCGAGCCGGAGTTTATATCAAAAGCTATATCCTTGAGCGTAATAAATAAGTTTGATATTATCGACCTTAATTTTGGTTGCCCAGTGCCTAAAATAGTCAAAAACGGAGAAGGCTCCGCCCTTATGCGTGACCCGTATAGAGTGGGTATGATAGTAAACTCCGCCGTAAAAAGCGCAGGCGGTAGACCTGTTACCGCAAAAATGAGAATAGGGTTTAATGAAAACGAAATTAACTGCGCAAGAGTTGCAAAAGAAATAGAAGAAGCGGGGGCAAGCGCAATAACCGTTCACGGAAGAACGAGAGAACAATTTTACTCGGGTAGCGTAAACCTTGATGCGATTAAAGCGGTAAAGGAAGCTGTTAGCATCCCCGTTTTTGGTAACGGTGACGTTACTTCAAAAGCAAAAGCAGACGAGATGTTTTCTCTAACAAACGTAGATGGAATAGCCGTTGCTCGTGGCGCCGTTGGCAGACCATATATTTTTGCGGAACTGCAAGGAAAGGGACCCGAATATGACGTTACGGAACTCGTAAAGGAACATTTTGCGCTTTTGGAAAGCGTTATGCCGGAGCGTGTTGCGGTCAATTGCATAAAGAAACACGTAGCGGGTTACACCTATGGACTACGTGGCGGAAAGGAAATAAAAGTTAAAGTTTTCCAAGCAACTACAAAGGAAGATATCCTTAGCGTTGCCGAATCCTTTAAAAATTTGAGCAAGTAATTTTTTATCATTTTTAAGAGAAAAAGGCAAAAAATTTAATTTATTTTGATTAAATAATTGATTACACTACAAAGTAGTGTTATAATGTGTACGCAATAAATTTTTGTTAGGAGATAACTATGAACAAAAAAACCATTAAAGACGTAGCTGTAAAAGGCAAAAAATGTTTAGTTCGCGTTGACCTTAACGTTCCCATGAAAGGTGGCGTTATCACCGACGAAAACCGTATCAACGGCGCACTCCCCACCATCAAATACTTGATGGACCAAGGCGCAAAAGTTATCCTTTGCTCTCACCTTGGCAGACCCTACAACATCTTCAACGACAAAATTAAGAAGCTCAAACCCGAAGACGAAAACAAGTCTCGTGAAGAACTCGTTGCTCTCACTCTCAAAAAGTGCTCTCTTGCTCCCGTTGCAGCAAGACTAAACGAACTTCTTGATAATAAAGTTACCTTCGCTACCGACGTTATCGGCGAATCTGCAAAAGCAGCAGTTGCTAACCTAAAGGACGGCGAAGTAGTACTACTAGAAAACCTTCGTTTCCACCAAGAAGAAACCAAAAACGACGAAGCATTCTGCAAGGCTCTTGCTGAATTCTGTGAAATCTACGTTAACGATGCTTTTGGTACCGCTCACCGCGCTCACGCATCTACCGCAGGTATCGCTCAATACGGCCTTTGTGAAGAAGCAGTTGCAGGTTTCCTAATCGGCAAAGAACTCGACGTTATGGGTGGCGCTCTAGAAACCCCCGTTCGTCCCTTCGTTGCTATCCTAGGCGGAGCAAAAGTTAGTGATAAGATTGGCGTTATCAACAACCTTCTAGAAAAAGTTGATACCCTTATCATCGGTGGCGCAATGGCTTACACCTTCTTTAAGGCAAAGGGCTACGGCGTAGGAACCAGCCTTTGCGAACTCGACAAGGTTGACCTTGCAAAAGAACTCATCGCAAAAGCAGAAGCAAAGGGCGTTAATATGCTCCTTCCCGTTGATACCGTAGTAGCAAGCGACTTCCCCAACCCCATCGATGCAGAAATCGCAGTTGAAATCGTTGCATCCAACTCCATACCGGATGACAAGATGGGCCTTGATATCGGCGAAAAGACCCGCGCGCTATACGCTGATGCAGTTAAGAGCGCAAAGACCGTTATTTGGAACGGACCTATGGGCGTTTTCGAAAACCCCATTCTTGCAAAGGGTACCATCGCAGTTGCTAGCGCTCTAGCAGAAACCGACGCAACCACCATTATCGGCGGTGGCGATAGCGCAGCGGCAGTAAAACAACTCGGCTACGCTGATAAGATGAGCCACATCTCTACCGGTGGCGGCGCATCTCTAGAATTCCTAGAAGGTCTAGAACTACCCGGCGTTGCTTGCTTGAACAACAAATAAACGAAAAATAATTAACAATAAGAAATATCCAAAAGGAGATTAACGTAATGAAAAGACCTATTATCGCAGGTAACTGGAAAATGAACAACACCAACGCAACCACCAAAACCCTTCTTGCTGACATCGCTCCCTTGGTAGCAGATGCAAAGTGCGAAGTAGTAGTTTGCGTTCCTTATACCAATATCGACACCGCTAGAAAGGCTATCCGTGGCACCAAAATTAAGCTTGGCGCACAAAACGTTGCTTGGGCACCCAAGGGCGCTTACACCGGAGAAATTTCCGCAGAAATGCTCAAAGAACTCAAAGTTGAATACGTTATCATCGGACACAGCGAACGCCGTCAATACTTTGGTGAAACCGACCAAAGCGTTAACGCAAGAGTAAAGGCTGCTCTCGAAGCAGGCCTTAAGCCCATCATTTGCGTAGGCGAAACCCTAGAAGAAAGAGAAGCAGGTAAGACCGCAGAAGTTGTTATCCGTCAAACCAACGGCGCTTTCGAAGGCATCGATAAGGCATATCTTAAGAGAATCGTTGTTGCTTATGAACCCGTATGGGCTATCGGCACCGGCAAGACCGCTACCGCTCAAGAAGCAAACGACACCATCGCTATCATCCGTAAGGCTATCAGAAAGCTTTACAACAAGACTGCTGCTAACGCAATGCGTATCCAATACGGCGGTAGC
>JAZRAN010000106.1:0-7033 GCA_045634605.1 Candidatus Stercoripulliclostridium sp.
TTAATGCCGAAACATATCCAATAGACGTTGTTTCGCAAGGTGCACGTAATCCTGAATTATTGGGTGATGAGAATAAGATTAGCGTTACAATTCCAAGAGAATTGTTTACGGCGGAAAAAGGATACGTTTATATTTTAACAAATCAAAAAAAAGGACAACGCCGTTCTGTTATCCTAGACTATAAGTATATTGGAGATAAAATTTATTTCGAATTTAATCCCACGGTAACAGGGGAAGCATATGATTATTACGAATATCACAATATAGAGAAAAAAAGTTGTATACGTAGGTTTTTTGATAGTATATTGGATTTCTTAAATGGTCCGGACACATTAAGCTAGAAGAAACAGATATTACAGCGTAAAGAAAAATGCAGTATATATAATTATTTTTGATAACGTAATAATCGTGTATGGTATAGGTGGAGTATAGTCCTAAAGGAGCATACTATGAAAAAAAGATTTAATTTGAAAAGATTAGGAATCGTATTATTGCGCTTGCTTGCTTGCGTGATTGGCTTATTGCTCTTGCTAATTTGCGTGGCTGGCTTAGTGCTTAAGTATACTCCTTTTCATGAAATGCCACCAACGATAGAAGATAGAACGTTTGATGCTAATGAAGATATTATAATTGATTTTTATTGTGGAACAAGTATCCCTAAAAACGATAGGCAATATAGTCAGATCAAGCAACTAAAAGTATATGCTCGTGAGTACTCCGGATATTCATCGCATTCTGAAGCAAAGGAATCTTTCATTGCTGATTGTGAATCAAACGATTTCTATAATAGTTAACTAACGGATATAGATGATGTTTATTAGAAAAAAGACAAGCAAAAGCTTGTCTTTTTTAATTCTGAATTGCTTCACTTCGTTACACTACGCTCACAAGTAGAACGAGCAAGCTCGAATGCAAAATGCAAAGCGTATTATAACTTGCCAAAGGCAATCATAGTTTTAGCAAGAAAACTCCGTATTGTTGCACTTGGGGCAAGGGGGCATCTTGTCGTTTTTATCAAGACTTACTTCGGTACCGCAATTGGTGCAGTTATAACTACCACGTCCGGGCTTTTCGCCGGTTTTTACTATACATTTCTTCATAATAATTCTCCTTTTTGTTTGGTAATTTTAGCATACGCAAATGCGTGCGTATTATACGCGCTTTTATTACCTTTTTTTAGTAGGTTTTGAACTCATTATTTTGGACGTTTAATATTGACTTTTACTCGGCATCAATATATAATTATATATTGGGATTGCAAGGAGTACTATGCGAAAGAAATTATTTCTAACAATATCAATTCTCATTTTGGCGGGACTCATCCTTTCCGCTTGCTCAAGTTCTACTTTTACCGTCACTTTTGACGTCGACGGTCAAACATATCTCGTTCGTGAAGTTAAAAAGGGCGGTACCGCCGACCTTCCGCAAGCGCCTGTAAAATCGGGCTACGTTTTTGATAATTGGTATCTTGACAAGGACGCTTGGACGCAACCTTTTAAGGCAGACACCGTAGTTATTAGCAACGTTACCGTATACGCCCATTGGATTAAGACGGTTACCCCCGTACAAAATACCTTTACCATTTCCTTTGATAGTCAAGGTGGCTCCGCTGTTAACCCCATTAGAGTTAAGGACGGAGAAAGTTTTACTCTTCCCGAAAATCCTACCCGTCAAGATTATAACTTCGGCGGATGGTTCCTTGATACCGCTTTTACCATACCTTTTACTACGGAATATAAGCCGACTAAAAATATAACCGTTTACGCAAAGTGGACGGCAGTCGACAGCACTTCTTACTTTAAGCGCAGTGGCTCTACCATAACGGAAATCGTCGGTAGCGGTCTTACCGCAAAAACTATCGTACTCCCTGCAACCATAGACGGAGTTAAAATGACGGCTCTCGGCGAAGGGCTATTCCGTGGTAACAAAAACCTTACTAAAATATCTTTCCCAAAAGATTCCGCATATACGACCATAGGCAAAGAGTGCTTTAAGGACTGCGTAAACCTAGTTGACGTTAACGTTATTAATAGCATTTCCACCATAGATGAAGGCGCCTTTATGGGTTGTACTTCTTTGACGGGAATAAATCTTCCCACTTCCCTTACGGCTATTGCCAAAAACCTATTTAACGGATGCACTGCGCTCAAATACGCAAATCTGCAAATGGTAGAAGTAAACTCGATAGGGGACGGCGCATATTCGGGATGTAAATCTTTGCTAGGACCTATCAAGATTTACGAGTCCGTAAAGAGTATAGGTAAAGAAGCATTTAAGGGTTGCGCAGGGGTTTCCGCCTTTGATATAGAAGACGGCGTAACGAGTATCGGCGACTCGGCTTTTTATAACTGCGCAAAGATTTCTTATATCAAAATTCCCGATACCGTAACCACTCTCGGTACAAACGTATTCTACGGATGCTCAAGCGCTACTACCGCATACGTCGGAAAGGGCGTTACTACTATTCCCGATTATACCTTCTTCCGCGCGCTCAAACTCGACGCTTTGACGCTTTCTCAAGAAGGTAGTATTACGGCTATTGGTCAATCGGCTTTTGCTTACTGCGAAGAACTGGAAAACTTTACCCTTCCTACCGCTCTTACGAGCATAGGCGCAAACGCATTTAACGGATGCAAGGATATAACTAGCGTAACCATTCCCGTGGGCGTTACCAAAATTGAGCAACAAGCGTTTATGAACGCTATTCTTCTTAACACCGTCAACTTACACTCGGGCGTTACCGAGCTTGGCACCGCATCCTTTATGAATTGTGGCGAACTTGTTACCATAAACGGCATGACGGGCGTTAATAAAATGGGTTCCGCCGTATTCTCGGCTTGCAAAAAGCTAGAAAATATCGTTCTTCCCGCAGGCCTTACTACCGTTAAAGAATCTACCTTTGAAGACTGCATAGCTCTCAAAAACGTAGTTATAAGCGACGGCATAGAAATGATTGATAAGTCGGCTTTCTCCGGTTGCGTATCTCTTGCCGAAATAACGCTACCTTTGACCTTGAAGAGCATAGGGGACTACGCCTTTGAAGGTTGCGCTAAACTAAACGGCATTACGCTAAACAGAGATTTGGAAAGAATATCTTCCACCGCTTTTGACAACTGCCTAGCGCTAACGAATATTAGCGTTGATGCGTCAAATAGCGTATTTGAAGCGGAAAATGGTGTAATTTATACCGCAAACAAGGAAAAACTCGTGTTCTACTCGGACGCATTGGACGCGACTTCTTTCGTTGTACCCAACTCCGTAAAGCGCATTGAGCCTTACGTTTTCTACAATAACGAAAAGTTAACTTCCGTAACGCTCCCCGCTGGGCTTGAAGTAGTAGATAAGTATGCTTTCTCGGGATGCGTAAACCTTGCTACTTTGAACTTCCCCTTGAGCCTTACTACCATAGGCGAATATGCGTTTAGCAGTACCAAACTTGCTAGCGCGCATCTACCCGTAGGTCTTCATACCATAGACCAAAGCGCCTTTAAGGGAACGACTATGCTCCTTAACGCAACTATGCCCATAACGCTCATTTCCGTAGGAAAAGAAATATTCTACTCATCTAGTCCGCTCCTAAAAATAACCGTAGAAGGCGACGAAGAAGACCTTTCAGGTTGGTCAAGCGACTGGAGTAAATCGGGTAGGGGCGAATATAAGATAATATACGCTCAAGGTAGAGTTACTTCCGGTAACGGAGAGTATCAATACTTTGCGCGTGACGGAAGAGCCGTGCTTACCGAATATCGTGGTACTGCTACCGAAGTAATAGTCCCCGAAACTATTGACGGACACGCAGTATATGGACTATATAAGACCTTCTCGGGTTGCGACACAATAACTAGCCTAGTAGTACCTAATTCCGTTAAGGTTATAAGCGAAATGAGCCTTAAAGGTATGACGGCGCTCACAAGCGTTACCCTTCCTTTCGCAGGGGCGTATAGGGGCGCTAAAGGCGCGGGCGGATTATTCGGCTACGTCTTCGACTACTCGGAAAATACTCAAAACGGTTGGATTGAGCAATATGCAGAAGGTGGCTCTAGAGCAAAATATTATACGGAAATACCTGCTAGCGTATCAAAAGTTACCTTGACCGATGCGGAAACTATCGCATACGGCGCGTTTAGTAATATGCACAACCTAACGGAAATAATTCTTCCTACTTGCGTAAAGACGATAAAGGGTAGGGCATTCTATCATTGCTCGCTAGAAACCGTTACTCTCCCCTTGAGCCTTACTACCATAGAAAAGGAAGCCTTTACTTATAACTATAACCGCTATCAAAACACTACCGAAGGAGCGCCTAGTCCTGCGGTAACCTTTAACGCAATGGCGGCGGATAGACCTATCGGCTGGGCGGAAGACTGCTTTGACGTAGGAAGCGTAATAAACTATGCTGGCGCATAGTTAAATGCAGAATGCAGAATAGTCGCTAACGCTATGCAAGTGCGGAGCGCGGAACGCGGAACGCGGAACGACTTCACTCCGTTACACTACGCTCACAAGGAAAGGAATAATATTCTTTTATCCGCAACGTAGCGTAGCTACTCATAACGGCGAACAACGGTGAGCATCATAACTACGCATAGCGTATCATAACTTGCATAGGCAATCATAACTATAAAATCAACAGGGTATTCCCTTTGAGAAATACACTCTAAAGAAGGAGAAAAACATTATGAAATTGGTTTATGACGTAAGTGACAGACCGCCTATGGGAAAACTTATAGTTTTCTCTATCCAACAGTTGCTAGCTATTATCACGGCAACTATAGTAGTTCCCGTTATCGTTAACGGCGCTACCGGACTCCAAGTGCTAGACTCCGCCGCCGCTCTCGTTGGCGCAGGCTTTGGTACTATTACCTATCTCTTGTTCACAAGATTCAAGAGCCCCGTTTTCCTTGGTAGTTCCTTCGCTTTCATTAGCCCCTTGATCGGCGCAAGCCTTTTCGGCTACTTCGGCGTTCTTATCGGCGCTGCTTTCGCTGCTTTGGTTTACGTTCTTATCGCTGTCGCTATCAAGTTCGCAGGCTCCAAGTGGGTTAACAAACTTATGCCCGCCGTTGTTATCGGACCTACCGTTGCTCTCATCGGCCTTTCCCTTGCAGGCAACGCTATGGGCGATATCGTTAAGGCTAGCGGTTCCGCTATGGAATATAACCTAGTCGCTCTCGTTTGCGGTCTTGCAACCTTCTTTACCATCGTTTTCTGCTCCATCAAAGGTACCAAGACGATGAAACTCATACCCTTCCTTATCGGTATCGGCGTTGGCTACGTTCTAGCATCCTTGTTCTCCATTATCGGTTACGCTGCTAACGTAGAATATCTACAAATCGTAAACTACGGCGCTCTCGTTGATAACTTCACCAACGTAAGCATCCAATCTTTCCTTGATTATCCCAAGTTTACCTTCCTTGCAACTTCCGGTAACGGCATCCAAACCCTTGACGGCGCTGCTGTTGCTAATATCGCTCTCCTTTACATCCCCGTATCTTTCGTTGTATTCGCAGAGCATATCGCAGACCATAAGAACATCTCTTCTATCATCGAAAAAGACCTTATCGCAGACCCCGGCCTACATAACACCCTTCTCGGTGACGGCGTAGGTTCCTTCGTCGGCGCTATCTTCGGTGGCGTTCCGAATACCACTTACGGCGAATCCGTAGGTTGCGTTGCTATCACTAAGAACGCTTCCGTAGTATCTATCCTTGGCGCAGCAATTCTCGCCATCGTGCTCGCTTTCATCAGCCCCATTATCGCTCTCATCAACACCATCCCCAGTTGCGTAATGGGTGGCGTTTGTCTTGCTCTTTATGGCTTTATCGCTGTTAGTGGTCTTAATATGCTACGCGGTATCGACCTTGGCGAAAGCAAGAACTTGTTCGTTGTTTGCTCTATCCTTATCGCAGGTATCGGCGGTCTATCATTGAAGTTCGGTACTAACGACGATGGTAGCGCAATCATCACCATTTCTTCCATCGCAACCGCTCTCATCCTTGGTATTCTTGTAAACGCAATCTTCAATAAGCAAGAAGCAAAGGACTCCGCTCCCGCCGCTTACGCAGAAGTTTCCAAGACCGTTAGCGAAGAAAAAGACGTAGAAGTAGTAGAAGAAGCTACTGAAGAAGCAGTAGAAGACGCTGAATAATCGCTATAAACCATAAAATATATTCGTAGCGCCCTTACGTTAGTAGGGGTGCTACGCACGGAGAATAATTATGAAAAATTACGAAAACGTAACTATCTTTAACCACCCCCTTATCCAACACAAAATTGCTATTTTGCGTAATAAGGACACCGGTATGAAGGATTTTAGAAACCTAATCGAAGAGATTACCGCTCTAATGACCTTTGAGTGCCTAAAAGACGTTCCCACTCGCAAGATTATGGTAACGACTCCCTTGGAACGCACCGAACAAACCATCGTAGTAGAAAATAGCGTTGCAGTCGTACCCGTACTCCGCGCAGGTCTTGGTATGGTAAACGGCGTTCATATGCTTTTCCCCACCGCTCGCGTAGGTCATATCGGTATGTACCGCGACGAAGAAACCCTTGAACCCAAAGAATACTACTGCAAACTCCCCGATGGCATAGAAAATAAGACGGCTATCATCCTTGACCCGATGCTAGCAACCGGCGGTAGCGCAGTAGCCGCTATCAACCTACTAAAAGAAAAGGGATGCACCGATATTCGCCTTATGAATATAATTGCTGCTCCCGTAGGCGTAGAAACCGTTGCCACCGCTCACCCCGACGTAAAAGTTTTCGTTGCTTGCCTAGACCGTCAACTTAATGAAAACGGCTATATTCTACCCGGTCTTGGGGATGCGGGGGATAGGTTGTTTGGCACCAAATAACTATTAGACTTTGTATTTTGGCGAATTAGTTAGAAAAGTAAAAAGCCCGGCAGGGCGCAGTAGGTCAACTACAGCAACCCTTTGGATTTTTCACTTTCCGTCCTAATTCATCCAAACTCCAAAGTCTATCAAGCGATAGTGCGTGAGCATTTTGGCGAATTAGTTAGAAAAATAAA
>JAZRAN010000107.1:0-2321 GCA_045634605.1 Candidatus Stercoripulliclostridium sp.
CGCGGAGTAAAATTAAGGGCGCTTGCTTTGCTATTAATGCGTCTAGTCGACAAACATCCGCTTCTTTCGTTTATCTTGGTGCCATTTTCATCCGTTCTTGTATTAAGACCGCTTACGTCTGCATAAATAAAATCATTAGAATCAAGTTCCGCATCACAACAAATACCATCGTCATTGGTATCAAAATACGACGTAAAATCATAGTCGGTCAATGAATCGAATTTAGAAACTCTATATCCTACTATGTTTTCATTGGGATAAATGCGCATTGCAAAAAACGGATTAGTAACCGTCTTCGTAAACGAGTCTTTTGCATTCACCCTACTTGCGGGAGTGCCTAAACCCGCAAACGTTGCGTTTTCATACAAAACGTAGTCAAATGCGCCGTTGGTACTGGTTAAATTTATGCTTGCGGAATACTTGAACGAGATTTTTACGTCTTTAAGATATGCGCCCGGGGCATCTTCTCCTAAACCGCTACCATTATCTACCGCAGCAACGCCCAACCCAATATAGTTTGTAGTAGAACTTATGGAAATACCACTTTTAGAGATACCTACGCTTTGGTACTCATCTCTGGAAGTGTCGCTCAACGTATGAATTTGGGTATAATCGGGAAAATATTCATTCCAATTATCTTCGTCTTTCTTTCCATCGCTAAAAGTAACGGGGCATCCTATTAGGCTAGAAGAAGTTTTGTACGCCGTATGGAAGTCGGCATTATAACCGAACCCCCCCAAAGACGCCGACTTTGATTGATAATAAAGCGTTGCCGAAATAGTAACTTCACTGACGGTACCCGTTTGAATTAGTACCTTCATAAAATCGGGAACTTTTATGTTTAGAACACCTACGAATTCGTTATTATCACCTTCTTTATCACTAGTAACTTGACCACCTACCGCATAACTGGAGCCATACATAAGTTCGTAAGGGTTCGTCGTGGAGTTTGACATACGATTATACGACCAAGAAATCATATTGGAAGTAGTAGTGCCTACCGTCAAAGTCGTTTCCTTGGTAGAACTATTGTACGAAATATTACTTGCGCTAAAAGAATATGCCGTTGTTGCCGACGTTGCTTTGACTGCGCCAGCATGAGCAACTTCTACTGTTTCTTGGTTGAACGCTTCGTTAAGAGAGTTGGAAAGGTCTGCGTTAACCGCAGGAAGGAAAGTAAAAAGTCCAAGCATCGTGACAAAAACAACCGCAAAAGCAGTTATTGTCAATAAAATTTTAATGCGTTTGGACGTAAACTTCATAATAATTCCTTATAAAGCGTGCGCTATGCGTATTATATTTCGCGCATGCTATGCGTATATGTTATACATAATGCGCGCACGAGTCAATAGGAAACCTGATTTATTTACCAAAAAATTACCATCACAATCTATTTTTCATAATAATTTTACACCTTAAACAAGCTTAACGTTTGACAAAAACAATATTGGCAGTTATATTTTATTTATTGATATGGGAGAAAAAATTATGAATCCAAAGGTTTTTGGGTGGCAACACCTTGTTTATCTCGTAGTTTTTATCATCGTGGCCGTTCCCGGTCTTATTTTAGCTAAAAAATACGCCAAAACGGAAAAATCTCAACAAATAATCTTAAAATGTCTTGGCATTTTATTACTTGGCGCTATCATATTTAATAGATTTACCATCGTATTCAGATACGGAGAAACCAGATGGCTTGCTCTTATTCCCGATAGCCTTTGCGGTATGACAAGCCTTGTTACTTCTCTTGCCGTTCTATTTGGCAAAAAGGACAACAAAGTTTATCACTTTATTTGGCACTTGGGTCTAGTTGGCGGTGGAGTTACTTCCATTGCGCCCGGATTTATTGGTCAAGACGCATCTTTTTTGTATCTACCTACAATTTCAGGTTTATTACACCACACGCTTACCGTAATCGTTGTAGTTGCATTATTACTTTTTAATCAAATACATATTACATACAAAAAGTGGCATTATAGCGTGCTTGGTCTTTGCTTCTATTTGGCATTCGGTTCCTTCTTGTTGACCTTCTTGAATTATAACGACGCATTTAATATGCGTGGCCCCTTAGTCGCAAATCTTACCCTATGGCACCTACTTCCCGTCTATATTGTAGGCTATGCGCTAATTTTACTAACAATCGAATTAGTACGCAAATACAAAGCAAAAAAACAATCTTAATTTAAAAGCCTAACCAATCGGTTAGGCTTCTTCTTTGTGGTACTCACTTTACTTGTTAACTACTGAATTTAGGAATGCAAGCGTATACTTTACCGTCTTTTCTTTTTGTTCCCTTTTTACGTCTTCGCTTGCAGGACCAT